>JBMYWE010000001.1:0-33724 GCA_049607125.1 Granulosicoccaceae bacterium
CTTGACCAGATGCAGGCACTCAGCGATCAGTACATTGGTAGTTTGCCGAAGTCTCAGCGCGAGTATCAGGCGCCGGGGCTGAAAGCTAGCGCCAAGCGCCAGCGCATTGTGCATCGTGGTAACCAACCCACCCGTGCCGATATGTTCTTCTACTATGTGCAAAGTGCTTCCAATGAGCTAGAGCGTTTTGACGCCGAGTTACTGCTGATGCGCGAAGTGTTGGCTCAGCGTCTCTGGCATGTGCTGCGTGAGCGCGAGGGTTTGGGTTATGACGTCAGTTTGCAACTGCGACGACGCGCTTTTCTACGAGGCGGCAGCAGCTTCACGGTTGGCATGGTGTGTGATCCAAATTATGCCCCCGAGGTGCGCCGCAGGGTAGATGAGGTGCTGCTGTCGCTGCTGGTCAACGGGATAGACGAGCTGGAACTGGCGCCCCTGCGCAGCCGCTTGTCAGCGGACTACAGCGAGTTGTTGCGCGATAATGCGACGCTACTGGCGGAGTGGGCCAACCAACGTGAGCGCGGGCGCAGCATAGCGCAAGTGCTGCACACGGTGGCCGAGATTGAAGCGGTTGACGCAAAGCGCTTACAACAGTATGCACGCTTGTTTTTTAAAGAGACCGGCTTTTTGGAAGTGAACGTGGTGCCAGGCTTGTCGGCTGATCTAGGCGCTGAACAAGCGGCCTTGGTGCAACCAACTCGTTAAGGCTAATCGGGGGCGCTTAATTGCTACTCCGTTTTTTGCGTATCAGGTTTCTTCTTTTCAGCTCGAACTAAACGCCAAACCAAAGCGAAGGGTGACAGCGCCATCACCAGTCCAATGCCGATCCAGATGCGTTTGTCGCTATAGTGCAAGGCCAACCACACCAGCCCCACAAGTGTGAGTGATGCCAAGGTCGCAATTAACACACCCGCGGTTGAGATTCCGCTTTGATGTTTCATCAAGCGCTTGCCTTTTGTTGTTCAGACAGCGCTTTTTGCAGTTTGGGCAGGCTGCGAATGCCCTGAGAGTGTAGCCGGGTCAGCATGCGATTAAACACCCGGGCAATTAACTTAACCTGGTCGGTGGTGTCGTCTATGTCTGTCTCTATCCCCAGGCGGCTGGCAACGCGATACAGGCTATAGGTGGTGTCTTCAGGGAACAACAACGCAGCGATCGCAGCGGTGTCCAGCAAGCCCGCCTGTGAAATCAATTGCCTGTCAGCGGCTCCCAGCTGGCCCATAAGCAGATTGGCGTCGTGGGTGATAAAGGCACCGTTGCGGCTGAATTCGCTCAAGGCACTCGGGCCTTGCTCTTGTTGTTGTGGGCTAAGGGTTGAATGTTTGAGTTGTTTTTGCGCCAGCGCCTGGGGTTTTCCCCCTGCCAGAAGCAAGGCGACCAGGGTGCTCTCTGCACGGGCCATATCAGCTGCCGATAGACGCTCGGAACCCACAGCGAGTACTGTGAAGTACTGGTGTTGTAATAATGGTTCTTTGTCGGATGCGGAAGTATCTGCTTTGGGACTAAAGTCAAACTTGCTGTTGGGTACTTCAAATTCGGCACCTGTTGGTGCCTCGCTCAAGGGCAGAGCAATCCGCAGGCGTTGCCCGTTTGATTTCGGATCTTCTAACCATGCGCGGCCCGCGTGACGTTCTATCAATTCAACGAGCGCTCTTCCGCCGACAGCCACGCTCTGGCGAGTCGAAGTGGCCAGCGAACGAAAATCTTCTTGGCGCAGCACCCCCTCTCCCCAGTAGAGGTCGATCAGGAGCAGTCCGTGGCGCCTGTCGGTTTCTGCGTTCAATCCAAGTTTGTCCATTTCCCAGTCCGCCTGCAGAGCAGCCATGCAGTTGGCTATCGCTTTTGCAAGTGAAAAGCTATCGGCTTCTAGCCATAGACCGGCCTCGGGCACCGTGTCGATTGGAGGCGCCATTTGATGTTGGCTGTGCAGCTGTTGTTGCACCGCACGCAGTAAATCGCGCGCGAGAATTGGCTCCAGCGGCCAGGTATGGGCCAGTTGGTCGGCTCGCTGGAAACTCAGGCGTTCGAGGTGGTCACAGTGGCGCGCGGTGTCGCGGCCTAGCGCGGTGAGTAGGCTGCGTTGATGGCGAGCCGCAGATGGGTCGCGCTGCAAGCTGTCGATACCGGTGCGCAGCCGGGTGAGCAAATTGCGGGTTTCGCGGTTGAGGCCGTGCAACAATTTATCGCGCTGATTGCCTTGGCTGTGCTGGGCTTCTATGTCGTCCAGTGCCAGTACAAAGCCTTCGATCTGGTCGTCTTCGGGATTCACAGCAGTGGCTAGGCGCACTCGCACCATGCGGCCATTGCGGCTCATGGCACTGAGTGTGGTGTGTGGTGCACGCGTCCCGCTTTGCAGTCTTTCGCGTACAATGGTCAATGCATGGGCAATCAGCTCGGCGTCCAATAGGGCAAAAATAGACTCTCCCAGCGCGCTCTGAGCAGCTTGGTGGTCTGTTGACTTTCCCAGCAAGCTGCGGGCTATGCCGTTGGCAAGGAGTATTCGGCCCTCAAGGTTACAAACCATCACGCCTTGCGATATTTGATTGAGCAGGGCGGTGAGGCGAACCCGTTCGCGCGCGCGGGTAGCGGTGCTGTCGCTCAGTTCGCGGTCTAAGATGGAGCGGCGTTGCTGCACGCTGGCCATCAAGGCGTTGGTATTGCTCAGCAGTGTGTGCTCTTCGGGGCTGAGGTCGCTGTCTAGTGCCAGCGCCTGGCCGTCGGCTTCTAGCGCTTCGCGCAATCTTCGGTTGACGCGCGCTAGACTGTGCAGATGGCGTTGGTAGAAGCGGCCAAAAAACAACACCGGTACCACCAGACCCACGCCTGCCAGAATCAGCATCAATGGCAAGCGTGGCTCCAGCACGTGCCGTAGCTGCTGTTTCTCAAAGGCGTTGAGATCTAGCCAGAGCATCAGTGATGGCAACAGCCCTACTAGGGCGATGGTCAACAGGGCACCGAGCAGAAGCTGTACCAATCGATTGTTTAGCATGTTGATGGGTCCAAGTGCTGTTGGATAGTCTGGAGTAGTGTGTCGGTAGCGAAGGGTTTGCGTAGCACGGCGTCTACCCCCTGTGCTTCAAGTTGGGCGGCGAGGCTTGCCTGCCAGTTACTGCTGAGATAGAGCAGGCGACAGGACGGCAGTCGTCGCTTGAGATGCTGGCACAGGTTTGCTGCTTCTTCCGCGTTGGCGTCATCTATCAGAATTAAACTGGGCTGAAGTTCAACGGACTGGCGCAATAGTTGACCCGTTTGGCTGGGGTGAGCGATCTCGTACTGATGCGCCAGGATGTTGGCCAGAGCTTGTGCAAGTACCAAGTCGTCCACGGCAAGTAGTATTTGAGTCATATATCGCTCTTGTCTCTACGCTTCAGTCTTGCTTTGCGCGACAAATTTGCGCTCTCAAATAGCAAGTCCTCACCCTTTGTGCATTTTCTCGAGCTCGGCGACTCGAAAGCGAGCCCTGAGCAATCTCTGTTGACTTCGAAAAACAATAGCTAACATCCTGTTAAACAGACGAAAAACCTACACCTCGCGGGTGTGGACTCAGGTGTGTTCGCCAGCTGTTTAGTGTGCGACTAATCGCTCGCATCTGCAACAGCGAGATCGGAATTGGGCTGGGCATGGACGAGAAAGTTCCTCTGCGTTCTACTTTATTTGTCGATTGCACAATTAAATGACGGAACACTATGTAACTGTTTGGTTTTAGATGAGATTGTCGATAACTCTTACGGGGCATGGACTCGATCGCATCGTGACATTGAGCTTTTACCGCTCCATCCGGCGAGTGACAAAACAGACTTTCTGAGAGAAAAACAGTGATTTCAAATCGACGCAAATTCTTGCTTAAGTCAGCGGCTGGCTGCGCAACGCTGGGCAAGTATGGAGTTGCTTCAGGTCTGTTGAATATGAGTCTTAGCGAGAGAGCTGAGGCCCGGTGTGCCGACGCTTACAAAGCGTTGGTCTGTGTTTTTTTAGCAGGTGGCAATGACTCTTTTAATATGCTGGCGCCGCTTAGCTCGAACGAGTACCGAGACTACGCCAGTGCACGCGCGCATTTGGCCTTGCCAAGCTCTGGTCCAGGTGCTCTATTGCCGGTCAGTCCCATCAACGCCGATGGACGCAGCTTCGGTATTCACCCCGGCATGCCCGAGTTGCAGGGATTATTTGACAGTGGTGCGGTAGACTTTTTTAGCAATGTGGGCACGCTGGTTGAGCCCACGACGCCGCAGCAGTTTAAGCGTGGCGCTACAGCTGTACCCGAGCAGTTGCTCGCGCACGCCGACCAGACTATGCAGTGGCAGACTTCAATGCCTCAGATGGGGGTGAGCAGTGGTTGGGCTGGACGTCTGGCTGATCTGTACCCGAGCGGCTCGGGCCCCGGCCGCTTGCCATCGATGCTTATCTCTTTGAGTGGCCAGCCTGTTTTCATGCTGGGCAAGCACGCTAAGGCCCGCCCGCTCATGACGTCTATAGATTCGGCCACTCAGGATGAGGCGGGTATTAGCTGTCGCTCGGATTTCCCCTCCACGGCACTTGGTTCTCAGCTCGAGACAATTGCGCGCACCATCGAGCATGGCCGCCGTCTTGGCTTGCGTCGGCAAGTGTTTTTTGTGCAGATGGCAGGCTGGGATCATCACCACGGGTTGCTACACAGGCAGTCTCAGATGCTGCCTGTTTTGAGTCAGGGTCTGGGTGCTTTTTGGGCCGCTTTGGGGAAACTCGGTTTGCAAGATAACGTCACCACTTTTACCGCCTCTGAATTCGGGCGCTCGCTGCATTCTCGTGCCAGCGGCTCTGAGCACGGATGGGGCGGGAACCAGATTGTTATGGGAGGGGCCAGTGTGGGTAAAAGCTTGCACGGCGTATACCCCGAGACGCTGCGACTTGGCTCCGGCCAGGACATCAGCGGTGCGGGTAGCTTGTTGCCCACGACCTCCACGGATCAATACTTTGCCCAGCTTCTGCGATGGTACGGGGTGAGCGACAGCGATCTGCAGGTTGTTTTGCCGAATTTGTCAAATTTCAGTTGACGGGCTCTCAGCCAAAATAGCCGTGTAGATAAAACACGCCGGGCTGCCCTCGGCGCTCAAACACCCAATAGCGAAGCCCTTGCGCGTCGCGTGCGGTGTAGTAGTCTCGCCGTACATCTGGCTCTTCCCACCAGCCACTTTCCAGACGTTCGGGCCCTGATTCCAATCGCAGGTTATGCGGGGCGGGCCGAGGTTCGGGCAGTAACCACAGTGGTCGTGGCAGCGTCACTATGGGCACCTTTGTGGCGTTGCTGTTCTGGCCGAGTGGGAACTCTTGCCCCGCGCACTCGGGGCGGTGATCATCGCGCAGGCCGAGCTGGAAGACACGTTGTTCGCCCAGTCGTGCCGCTATTTGTTCTAGCACTTCGCGGTGACCTCGATGCCCAGCGCCAGATTTGTCAAATAGGTCTGCGCCGTCTCGCACCACCGATAGCAGCTCGTCGGCGCTTAGTTGTAGAGCGCGCACGGGCTCGGGCAGTTGTAGCTGTTCAAGCTGCTGGCGCGCCACGCGCAGTAGCCGTGTGGCGTCGCCGCTGGGCTCTAGCAGTCGAACCGGCAGACGGGTGGGCTCTAGCCGCGGGTGTTGTAGCTCTAGCGCGATTTGCTTGACGCCGCAGTCTCGGGCAATCAGCTGTGCCGCCAGTGTCTCGATCAAGCGTCTTAGCGGAAACACCAGAGAGGCGGTGTTCTCCACTTCTTGCAATAGTTCTAGGCGTTGCTCGAATCGTTCTGGTGGTTGGAAGGGTGGCTGTGGGTCGTCGGCCAAGCCGCGCAGTCGATCGAGGGTGTCACAGCAGCTGGGTCCAAAGCGTCGAGCAAGCGCATCGCGCGGCAGTTGTAGCAGTTGCCCGGTGCTGCGCAGCCCTGCTTGGCGCAGGCTTTGACGGGTTTTCTCGTCCAGTAGCAGAGCGTCGATCGGGGCTTCATTTAGGGCCACCTCAAGGGCGGTGCGATCGAGTAGATCGGGGCCTCTGAGTCTAGCCATCAAGCGCGCCGCCAGTGGTGTGGGTGCCACCCCGAGGCGGTGGCGGTAGCCGATCTCCTCGAGGCCCTGTTGCAGTTGCTCACGCAGGGCAGGCAAGCCTCCGAACAACCGCAGACTGGCGCCCACTTCTAGCAGTAGCGCGGCGGGTGGAGTTAGGCTGAGTTGTGAGGAGAAACGATAAGCCCAGAGCGCCAGCTGCTGCAACAGCTCGTGTTCGCGCTGTTCATCGTAGGCTTGTAATTGCAAGTCTGGTTGGAGTGCCATGGCGGTGGCCACTGGTTGCTGTGCTCGCACGCCAGCGGCGTGCGCCTCGCGGTTGGCGCTGTGGATCCAGCGCTGGCTGCCGTGGCTGGCCACCAGTGCCCGTGCCGGCTGCTCGCCAGCATTGCAGGCCAAGCTGTCGAGCAGCAGGGCGGGCAGACCGATACACAGCCAGAGGGTTGCTGGGGCGTTGCTGTCAAGGCTCATGGTCTATGCCCTGTCGGTTCAATGTGCTTGTTGGGTTTTTCATCAGGGCAAACGGAGCACCGACTGGGCCGTTGTTTGACTGCACGTCCCGGGTTGCTGTCCCGAACTGTGCGCTCTGAACTGCGCGTCCCGAACCGAAGTCGAGCCCACATAGAACACTGACCGAGGTTCGACTTTAGTCGAACAAAGTGTGCTGTCCGGCGGTGAAGACGTTCGAATGAATTCGAACCCACAGTCAGAGTCTGTATCAGGCTTTGGTGGAGTGAGTGAGTGCGGCGTTTAACTGCCAGTGGCCTTTGTGGGTTCGATTTTAATTGGACAAAACATGCTGTCCGGCAGCCAGTACATTTGCAGGAATTCGAATCTACATAGAGCAATGCCAGACTGGGGGCTTGCAGGTACTCACCCGTCACACCAGCACCTCGTTGGCCGCGTGTGGCCAGTGGTGGGCGGGTGTATGAGCCGGTGGCGTGTCATCCTCGAGCTGTAACTGGCCGGGGTTACTACCACGACACTTGAGTACCTGCAATTGCTGTTGTCGCCACAGCAAACGCAGTGCGGCGGGTGAGGACTGCTCGGCGCTGTGTTCGGGGCGATAGGCCATTGCCCAACAGCCGCCGCCCGTCTCGGCAGCCAACTGCAGACGACGCAGTTGGGTGGGGGTGGCGCGCGGCAGCCACACCAGCACGACCGCAAAACTGCCGCTGCGCAGTAGTTGCTCGGCGGACCAGAGCGCGTCTTTGCCGTCTGGGCTGGCCTTGTCCTCGGGGCTGATCACCCACAGCTGTGACAATACGACTCCCGCCGCAGCCAGTGCCGGTGGGTAGGGCGGTGCTGGAGGGGCGACCAGCGCCACTCGTTCTCCGCGGGTTGTCTGCTGTGCCAGTGCGGGTGTGAGCAAGGACAGCTCGCCGCCGCCTAGCCCGGGGACATGCAATTCAGTCAGAGCGCCCAGCGGCCAACCACCACCGGGCAAAAAGGCGTCCAGCCGCGCCTGCCCGGTAGGTGCAGTGCGCTGAGCGACTGGGTGTTGATGGCCGCGCCACAGCAGTGGCTGGCCCTGAAGTAGTTGATCAAGTGAAGCCATACACAGAGTATATACTGTAAAAATAAACAGTAAATATTTTTGCTTAAATAGACTGTTGTCTGGTCGGATGGCTATGCGAAGATGCAAGAGGTGCCACCGAGCAAGAAGAAACGAAGCATGATCAGCACAAGAACCCTGACAGCGGCAGATCAAGCACACTTGTGGCATTGGCTACACCTGGCCTTGTGGGACCCGCCGCCCGCCGGACTGCGTCCTATCCGTGTCTTGAACGAGCCGGGAACTCGAATCTATGCCGAGCACTGGGGGCGCCCCGGAGATTTGGGTTTACTGGCCCAAAAGCAAGGAAAAAACATAGGTGCATGCTGGATGAGATGCCTGCCCGAGAGTGAAGGTTTAGCCTTTGTCGACGCGCAGACTCCGCAATTGGGTATTTCACTGGAAGAGGTTCACCGAGGCAGGGGCTATGGAGAGCAGCTGATGCGGGCGACTCTGCGTGCCGCCAAACAAGCCGGTTACCGCCAAGTCTCCCTGACGGTGCACCCAGAGAACCCCGCGCAAAGAGCCTATCGCCGCTGCGGGTTTGAAAGCATCGGTACTCGCCAGCATTACCAGTTGATGTTAGTTAAGCTGCCCTCGCGCTAATTTGGCAACAACGTCACCCACTCAGGGGTAGCTACCTCCAGTAGCATCTCTCAGTCGGATCACCGTGTCCGAATATCAAAACCGCTCTCCCACCAGATCTTAGCGGCATGCGTAACTGCGATGTATCACTTGAACGCTACAAGTCGTGTGAAAATTTCAAATAGGACAAAAAAAACGATCGTCACTTGATCCTGACAGAAAGCTGCTTAATGATGAGTCAATCACCAAATTCGCAAAAATGGTGAATCAACTTTGGTACAGGCGGGAGAAAGTCGTGAATCAATTTGTAACAGGTGCTATCTCACTCGCGTTGCTGTTCGGTGCAACGTCAGCACTCGCATGCACGCTAGACACTGATTGCGACATAGGCAGCCAATGCGTAAAAAGTGACGAAGGTATTTATGGTGCCTGCGTGGGTGGGTTGTTTCCGGGTAACAGCGAAAAAGACCCTATACATGCCATCAGTGGGGGCAACAGCAGTTACGGCAACAGCTGCACGTTCGACATAGACTGTGACACAGGGTCACGCTGTGTTAAAAATGGCGGTGTGTTTGGCGCCTGTCTGTAAGTCTCAAATGAGTGATGCGCTGAGAACAACCGAAATAAAGGCATTTGTGCCAGCAAAAGATTTTGCTCTGAGTAAGGCTTTTTACGCCGACATAGGTTTTACGCAAGCCAGTGAAGGTGGCGGGGTGGCCTATTTTCATCGCGGTAGCAGTAGCTTTTTGTTGCAAGATCACTGTGTCTTAGCGCATGCAGAAAGCCTTTGCATGCACCTGTTGGTGGAAGATGTCCACGCTTGGCACCGGCATCTGCTTGAGCGTCAAATTGTCGAGAAATATTCTGTTAAATTGACTGACCCCATAGAGCAGCCTTGGCGCATGATCGACTTCAGCCTGACAGACCCAAGTGGTGTTTGTTGGCGCATTGCACAGAATATCTAGTGGATTATCAAGAAAATAAATTAGGATTCAGCGGATGTCGAAAAAACGCTAAAACCAAGTCCACTGGCCCCCTTATAAATCGAAGCAGATAATAAGCTCTGTTTGACAACTGCCCTTCGGAAGCTTTTTTGCAGCCCTGTCGCTTTCGAGCCGTGCAGGCTTATAGCTCTTGAACCTAACCCGTTATGCCCTTCGAGTACTGCCTAACGAGAATCCAGCAACAACAGCTCTAAACTCGTCATCGTCCCCAAACAGGCCATTAGCATGCTAGATCACTTCAATATTCCCGTCAGCCATATTGAGCACAGTAATCGGTTGTATCGACCACTGTTAAGCTTGTTGGGAATGCAAGAGCTGTATCGAGATGAGTATGTCATCGGCTATGGCGACTCACATTGGGTGTTTGGCTTGGAGCGTGTCGATCATCCCATCAACCCTCTGCATTTTGCGCTGCGTGCCTCCTCAAACGCGCAAGTCGCTCAGTTCTACAATTTGGCTCTTGAGCATGGCGCGCGCGACAACGGAGCTCCAGGCCTACGAGCAGAATATGGCGCGCATTACTTTGCTGCCTATGTACTCGACCTCGACGGCCACAATCTCGAAGTAGTGCATCGCGGCGAGTAAAAACACTCACCATGCGATGGCGTAGCTCAGACCTACAATCAGAGCAAAACCCAGCAACAGCAGCAAGGTTTTGTTGCTGTGTTGAGCAATACTCGGTGCCTCGAGAGTAGTTTGCTCCGAGGTGTAGGCGTCAATGTGCTCCATCGCCGCTTCAAAATCTTGCTCTTCCACATACACCTGAGCCAAATCTGTAGGCGCCAGATCTCCCACGCCACCTTGTAGAAAATGACCGCCAACATGGGAGCTGATGCCGTGTGATTCCAGAAGACCAGCCACTATATGGGCATCGGTAAGATTGGCGGCGCGGTAGGCGATAATCACAGGCTTAAGTCCAATGAAGGCGGGCGGATTTACATGATGCGGCACTTCACTCAGTCCTCGCAAGACCGAAATCGCTGCCGAGTAGCGTATTTCTGAACCAGAGGTCGCGTATTTCGGCCTTTAAAACACCGACGTCGACCGCAGAATATCTCTGTCGCCGCTCATCAAGAGCACGACTGACGTGCCGCCGCAGTGCCAAGTGGTGTTGAGGGCAGGCTGTCACAACTTGATAAAGGAGACCCACATGGGTATCAAACGATTGATTGCTATCGCTGCATTGGCTCTTTCACTGGGCACCGCCGCGCAGGCCGACACACCGTTCGGTCACATCAGCGCCGCTTCGCAGCACTCTGCACAGGCATCTGCACACGCAAGTGCTGCGGGTGTCAAAGGGGTATCGGCGGTGGTAGCCGTGCCGTTTCTGGCCGTGGGCAGCGTGGGTGCTGTCAGCCAACAAGTGGGAGAAGCGGCCTTGCAGCTTGCCACAAAACCGCTGCCTATCGGCGATGAGGTAGTGCATCAGCGAGTGCCAAAAGCGGCAGCTCAACCAGCAAAAACCCCTTCACCGGACTTGGCATTGAGGAGTAATCACTAATGCAGAGTTTTTTGAAAAGATGCGTGTTGGTGTTTGCCATGGTGGTGGCGATGGTGTCTGCCACTCACGCGTGGGCTGGGAGCAGCCAAGCTGCTGGCTCGCCAGCATTGGCGGCTGAGCGAGTAGCCAGTTTCTCAAAGCAAGTGGAGCGTGAGTTGGCTGATAGTGGTGCCAGAGTAGCTATATTGGCACGCACAGGTCGTCCACGCAGCGAGCTACCACAAGGTGTTCGCTACACCCATGTGGGTCTGGCGGTCTACTCGGCCTTGACTCTGGATAATGGAGAGGTGCAGCCTGGATACGCTATCTATAACTTGTATCAGCAGCCACATCGGCAAGATCGCAGTCAGTTAGTGCAGGACTATCCCTTCGATTTCTTTGCACCGGTGCCGCTGCTCCGCGCAGGCGTTATTGTCCCAACGCCTGAGTTACAGCAGCGTCTACTACAAGTAATCACCGGTCCAGTCTATCGGCGGTTACATAACAATAGATACTCGGTGATTGCCAACCCCCATAACAACCAAAGGCAAAACTGTACTGAGTTTGTGTTGAATGTAGTGCAAGCTGCGTTGTATGCGCGTGATGATATGGCCTATATCAAGCATAGTTTGCGAGATCATTTCCGACCCACAAAGCTGAACACAAGCCCGCTAAAGCTAATGGCTGGCGCTGTATTCAGTGAAGGCATCAGTTTGCGGGATCAGGGTGCTCAAGTACACACGGCTACTTTTGGCAGCATAGCGGACTACTTCAGGCGCTATGGTTTAGAGCAGGAGGTAATGCACCTAGACGAAGAGCTGCAGAGTTAATTTGAGCGAGGGTGGGCGCCTACCTCGGTGGGCGCCCTAACTTAGGCAAATGACGCCAATGGTGTTGCAAAGAAGAACGATTCGCATTACGATGGTCGTAAATGGAAATGAGACCTTCGCTATGTGCCAATTGTTAAAAGCTGACGAAGATCAAATGCGATCAGCAGTACAGCCGCTGCCAGTGCCTACGGCAGCCAAGCCCACTGCTGCACAGCGTCGGCGGTTAAAGCTCTGGGAGCTGCCTGAATCGCGCCATTGCATGATTATCGGCACTTGCCTGAGCGTTGCCGAGGCGAGGGGCCAGCTTGAGCGTGTCGGTTTAGATGTCCGGCATCTGAGCGATTATCAAATTCACACCTACGCGGTGCAGACAGCGGGTGAGAAAAAAAACAAACTAGCGCTGCGCCTGCAGCGATTGCTCGATAGTAAGTACGCCTCTGAAATTCGTCGATTTTCACAAGCAACCACTGTAGAGGAACTATCAGCTCTGTGGTATCAAGCCGCACGAGAAGGGCTGATTGCCGGTTCCGTCTGGGCTGTTTCAACTCACCCCTGCTTGGATGAGAGCTTGAGCTACGATGTTTTTGGTGAGGTACACATGATGTCACACCTGCAAGGCGCGAGCGGAAGGCGCAAGAACTCGCAGCTCAAAAAGACCAAAGCACGCGTGACAGAGCTAGAAAATGAACTGGCAGCTGTGCGTGCAGCAGAGCAAAAGCGGCGCGATCGGGAACTCGCCCGAATCGTGTCACTCAATCAGGAGCTCAGCGAACTGCGAATTTCCAAGGCCAAACACGGCCAGCGCTCGGCCATGGCCACGGCAGCGCAAAAGTCCAGTAAAGAGCTTGTTCGCCAGCGACAATTGGCTGTGGTACAGAGTGAGCGAGTAGAGCGCCAAGCCGAAGAGATACAGCGACTCAAGCAGGATCTGCTCGACCTAGGTGAGCAGCTGGAGCAACAGCAGAGCGTGAATGTTCAGCTGGAGCAAGCAATCGAAAACCTACTGCCGTGTGGCGCCTCATCCAAGCAGTGCGAAACTGACTTGCGAGGGCGCTGTATATTGTACTTGGGCGGGCACAACCACCTGTGCCAACGGTTTAGGTCGATAGTCGAGTCAAAGCAGGGAGAGTTCCTGCATCACGACGGTGGCAAAGAGCAACAGCTCAATCATTTGCAGGGTCTTTTACACCGAGCAGATGCCGTATTTTGTCCTACAGAACGTATTAGCCACAATGCCATGAACAAGGCGCGCAAACTGTGTAAGGAGAATCCTGATAAACCCCTCGTCTTTCTAGAACGCCCCAGTATCAGTGCTTTTATTAGTGGTTTGAGCAAGCTGCCCCGTGGAGCGAAAACAGCTGCACAAGCCGATTGACAATATGGGTTTAAAAGGAGGTTTCGATGAACCTCCTAGACTTGATCTAGCGCTTGTACCCGCCGCGAACCTTGTCTCCGCGAGAACGTATGAAGTCTTCAGCATTCGCCTCGATCGCTGTACGCAATTCGTCGTTTGCTTCGATAACGGTGCTGGCCAGCTCGAACTGGGCCATGCGCGTTTCGCGGGCAGTCTCGCGAATAAGGCGGATCTCGCTGTGCTCGGCGCCTGCCTCTCGCGCTTCGGCCACTTGTTCTCTCACTGCATCGAGCGCCAATTGGTTGGCCACTAAACTTGCGGCTTGTTGTTCACTGGCCGCTGCGAGCAGCAGGGCGAAGTTGTCATCGATGCGCAAGGCGTTGACCACCAAGTGGTGCGCATCATGTTCGGCTTCTACATGCGCCTCTACGCTAGCCTGTAACTCGGCATCGTTGTCGACTAGGGCTTGCACGTCGCTGCGCAGCGTTCGGCGTGCGAGCTTGAGCGCGTTGTGGGCAACATCGATAGCTGCTTGGTCTTGGGTGTCGGCATCGACCAGTGCAACCAGGGTCTCACGCAGTGTCTCAAGATTGTCTAGCTGTGCTCGCAGGTTAGCAGCGTTGCTGTCGTCGACGGCGGCAATAACCAGCTCGACGGCGGTGGTCGAGTGGTGGTGATGGTGTGCGCCGTCACGCTGAGAGCCAGCATGAGCGCTGAAGCTGAGCAGTGCGCTTGCCAAGCCAAAGGCGATTAGTGTTTTTCTCATGCCGAGTTTCATGGGGATCTCCAATATCGTTTGATTTTTCGCAGCAATTAGATTTGCGATGAGCTGATTATTGGAGACAAATAGGAGGATTCAGAGAGGGTTTTACCGAGCTTTACACTGGGATGTCGAAAGACGCTGTAAAACGCCGCCTTTCCATCAATATGAAGGGATTGTGCAGACAGGTTCAACGCCTTCATCGGGCGGTGAGTGCAGAGGTAACCAAGAGAAGCAGAGTGCCTCTCTTGTATATGGTGCTCTAGCCGGCGCTGGCAGTCAGTGCTTGCTTGAATCGCTCAACAGTGGCATCGACATCGGCGAGCTTGTCGAGGCCGAATAGGCCTATACGAAAAGTTTGGTAGTCGGCGGGTTCGTTGCAGCGCAGCGGCACACCGGCGGCGATTTGCACCCCAGCAGCGGCAAATTTTTTGCCGTTGTGTAAATCCACGTCGTCGGTATAGACCACCACCACACCTGGCGCTTCAAAACCTTGGGCAGCAACAGATTGGTAGCCAGATTCTGCCAATACGGCACGTATCTTCTGGCCCAATTCAATTTGCTTGGCTTTGACGTTGTCTAGCCCTAGTGCCACTGTCTCAGCAGCGACATCGCGGAATTGACGCAGTGCGTCGGTGGGCATGGTGGCGTGATAGGCGTGACCGCCGCCGGTATACGCCTGCATGATCTGATGCCATTTTTTCAAGTCGCAGGCGAAACTGCTGCTTTCGCTTTGATCCATGGCGGTCAGTGCGCGTTCGCTGAGCATGGCCAAACCTGCGCAGGGGGGACCACTCCAGCCCTTTTGCGGAGCGCTAATTAGAACGTCAACGCCCAGTGCTTGCATGTCGACCCAAACCGTACCTGAAGCGATGCAGTCCAAAATAAACAGGCCGCCGACAGCGTGGGTTGCTTCAGCCACCGCTTGGATGTAGTCATCGGGCAGCATCATGCCGGAAGACGTTTCTACGTGCGGGGCAAACACTACCTGAGGTCGTTCAGTTTGGATGGTTTCTATCACTTCAGCTAGATCGACCGGAGCGAAAGGCTGTTGGTGCCCGGGGCTGGCCTGACGAGCGCGCAACACGGTGCTGTGCGAGGCGATGTGTCCGGCATCGAGAATTTGGGTCCAGCGAAAACTAAACCAGCCATTGCGGATGATCAGCGTGTGCTTTTCATCGGCGAATTGACGGGCAACTGCCTCCATAGCGAAAGTGCCGCTGCCGGGGACAATCACTGCTGCTTGCGCGTTGTAGACATCGCACAGGGTACTGTGCAGGTCGCGCATCACCCCTTGAAATTCTTGCGACATATGGTTGAGTGAGCGATCGGTGTAGACCACCGAAAATTCGAGCAGTCCGTCCGGGTCGACGTCGGGCAACAGGGCTGGCATGCTGTGGCATCCTTGAGATGTAAAAGAGCGATGATGCCACAGCCTGCGCTACTGTGATATATCATCTGCCGTTTTGTCTGATACTGTTGTCGGTATTGTTTCCCCATGACGCTAGTTCAACCGCTCGATTTACCCAGCGATTTTCCATTGCCGGAGGGTTTTGATAGTCCTTTTTGCAACGCACCTGCCGAGCTGGCTCAGCTGGCGGCTGAGCAGATGCAATGTTCTCTGACGACACGAGATTGGCAGGGGCATAACTTCTTCAACCGTGGCGCCGGGCATATGTTTGGTGTTTTGGTGGTTAGCACCGCCCAAGGCAAAATTGGCTATCTGCAAGGATTTAAAGGCCAGCTAGCCGAGCGTTGGCAGTGGCCGCAATTTGTGCCTCCCGCTTTTGATCAGTCGCGACGCGCGTCGTTTGAAGCCCAATATTTACATGATTTGTCGGAGCTTTGTGCGCGTAGACAGGCGCTGGAGTCAGACCCAGATTTTGTCTGCGCCCGTCAGCAGCTCGAGCAAGGGCAGCGCCGGTTGCAGCAGCAAACGGCACAGTTGCAAGCCCAGTTGGTACTGCGCAAAGCCGCCCGCCGAATTGCCCGTGAAGAGGCGGATGATCAGACCCTCGCTCGCTTGCAAAGAGAGGGGGAGGCGGATGCGCGGTTGCGGGCTGAAGACAAAAGACAAGCGCGTGAAAAACGACACCGGTGGGAGTCGGCGGTGGCTGTCTATGCCCAGCAAATCGACAGCTTGCTCGTCAGAGAGGCGGCGTTACGGCAGAGCTACCGAGAGAGGCTTCAACAATGCTATCAGCTCTACAATGGACAGGGCGAGCAGTCCGATTTATCGACAATCTTTGCAGGCAGGGCGCCGTTGGATGGTGTCGCTGACTGTGCCGGCGCGAAGTTGCTCAACTACGCCTACGCGCAACGGCTAAAACCACTGGCGATGGCGGAGTTTTGGTGGGGCGCAGAGCCCGCTGACGAAGTGCGACACCACCGCCACTTTTACCCCAGCTGCCGTGGTCGCTGTAGGCCACTGTTTTCCTTTATGTTGTCGGGTTTGCCCGCCGGGCGGCAACCTAGGCATCTGCAAGCTTTCAAAGACGCGCGCGCACCGGATGTGGTGTATCAAGATCGCCATTTGATTGTCGTCAACAAGCCCGCCGAGCTCTTGTCTGTGCCGGGGTTGGCGATGATCGACTCGGTGCAGAGCCGCCTGCAGCAGCGCCACCCGGATCTCCCCGAGCTGCAGCTTGTACACCGTTTGGATCAGTCTACGTCTGGATTACTGTTATTGGCCAAGACGCGACGTGATCACAAAGCGCTGCAGCGCCAATTCAGTGAGCGAACGATCAGCAAGGAATACATTGCCTTACTCGACGGTGAGGTGCTTGGGGAGCAGGGCGAGATCAGCCTGCCCCTGCGTGTGGATTTGGAGGATAGACCGCGTCAGTTGGTGTGCGATCAACACGGCAAACCCGCATTGACACGCTGGCGGGTATTGGCGCGCGAGGGCGGGCGTACTCGTGTGGCATTGATGCCCGTGACCGGGCGCACGCACCAATTGCGAGTGCACATGGCCCACGCGCTGGGATTGTCAGCCCCCATTGTCGGCGACGAATTGTATGGCAAGCCCGGCGATCGCTTGTATCTGCACGCGCAGTCGTTGGCTTTTATTCATCCGGGGACGGGTGAACGAGCGCGCTTCTCTGTACCTGCTCCTTTTTGACAGAGCGATGCATGGATGTATCTTGTCGCTGGCGGTGCTAGATTAGCAGCGCGCCCTTTTGTACCGCTGCTGGTAAGTTTTACAGACGAGGAAAGTGAATGGCTTCGGAATCGCCCGTATTAACTGACAATAGCGTGCTCAGCCGGCTCGATCAGGCGCTCGAATGCCTGGAAAAATACTTGGCGTTGCTCGGCGGAGTCGCCGTATTCGTTTTGATGTTGTTGGCGGTGACGAGTGTCGCCGGACGACAGCTGTTTAACCAGCCACTCGCGGGCTATGTGGATTGGATAGAGCAGGCGATGCCGGTGATCGCTTTTCTAGGCATCGCCTATTGCCAGCGCTTGGGTGGGCATATTCGCATGGATATGCTGATAGGCAGACTACGCGGCCGAGCGTTGTGGTGTTTGGAATTACTGGGTTGTCTGCTCACACTGCTGCTGATGTTGTTGCTGGTGTGGGGTACTTGGGCGCATTTTGACCGCTCCTTTGATTTTGCCGCTCCACTGTGGAGTCGTGACTCGAGCCTGGATATACGCCTGCCGCTCTGGCCGGCCAAGTTACTGGTGCCGGTGGCTTTTGCCGTGCTCAGTGCGCGGCTGGTGCTGCAGTGCGTTGGCTACGCGCGTGCCCTAGTGTCTGGGGAGCGCCACCCCGTCGCTGTACCGCTGATCGAAGACGCCGCTACGTTGGCCGAGCGCGAGGCGCAGGCCACGCTTAGTACCCGCGAGTCTCAGCCATGAGCAGTATCGAGATAGGCCTGTACGTCACGGGCGTTATGATGGTGTTGGTGGTGCTTGGCATGCGTGTGGCGTTTGCCGCGGCGACAGCAGGTTTGGTTGGTTTGGTGTGGATATTCTGGGCCAAAAAGGCATTTGCCGCCGATCAGTTTTTCTGGGCGCTCACGGTCGCCACCAAAATTGCCGTTCAAGTGCCACATTCTAAAGTCTCCAGTCAGGCACTCTCTTTGATTCCCACTTTTATCCTCATTGGGTATCTGGCCTACCACGCGGGGCTGACCAAGGCTTTGTTCGAGGCTGCCAAGCGCTGGGTGGGTTGGTTGCCGGGTGGCCTGGGCGTCTCGACCGTCTTTGCCACAGCGGGCTTTGCCGCCGTGTCGGGGGCATCGGTCGCCACCTCGGCGGTGTTTGCCCGTATCGCCATTCCCGAAATGCTGGCGGTGGGCTACGATCGCCGTTTTGCTGCGGGGGTAGTTGCGGCGGCTGGCACGCTGGCCTCCTTGATTCCACCTTCAGCCATCTTGGTCATTTACGCCATCATCGTCGAACAGGATGTAGGTACGTTAATTCTGGCGGGTTTTATCCCTGGGGCATTCTCCGCAGTGGTCTACGGCGCACTGGTGATCGGTATGGCGATGCTTTACCCCAAGCTCGGCCCCGCCGTGGGAGGCTACAGCTGGTCCGAGCGTTTTAAATCCCTTCCAGGCGCTTTGCCCATTGTCTTTGTGGTAGTGGTGATTATCTTTTTTATCTACAACCCCTTTGGCGGTGATGCGTGGGGAACGCCCACCGAGGGCGGGGCCATCGGAGCTTTTGTCGTCTTTTTGGTGGCGTTGGCGAGGGGCATGAAATGGCCCGACTTAAAGGCGGCTTTGCTGGAGACTGCCAAGCTCTCGGTGATGATTTTCAGCATAATCTGGGGCGTGTTGATCTACGTTCGATTCCTCGGCTTCGCTGACCTGCCATCGGCTTTCTCTGAATGGATAACTTCTCTTGATCAAAGCCCCATGCTCACCTTCGTTTGCATCTTGCTGGCCTATGCGGTGCTTGGCATGTTTATGGATGCCATTGGTATGCTGTTGTTGACATTGCCCATCGTCTTTCCAGCAGTGATTGCATTGAACGGCGGAGAGAGCGTGAGTGCTGGCGATAGTGCGTTTGGCATGACAGCGACAGGCTGCGCTATATGGTTCGGTATCGTGGTGGTGAAGATGGCTGAGCTGTGTCTTATTACGCCGCCCATCGGGCTCAATTGTTTTGTTGTCGCAGGGGTGCGCGAGGATATCTCAGTACAAGATGTCTTTCGGGGTGCCGCACCCTTTTTTATCGCCGACGCCCTGACCATTGCGGGCCTCGTTGCTTTCCCACAAATTGTTTTGTATCTGCCCTCTTTGTTGAAATAGTGCGATCGGTTGATGTGGTTTTTATCAAAGCATGCCAAATAGCACGAAAAGACAGAAAATCGTCCGAAAAGCAATAAAACTGCGCTCGAATACGAGGCTGAGACCATTGCTGAATTCGCACTGAATGCTGGCTCATCAAGTAATTTTTGAATATTGCATCGCGTGAGCAAACCGTTTTTCCAAATTGTTTTGTAACAATGAGGTTACACGCTGCCATAATGCACTCTATTGCTGTCATGAAGTACTAATTCTCTTGCTTTATTACGGATTTGTATTAAAGAAATACTCTTCATTGTCGCGCGGAGACGTTATCATTTTCCAACGAACAACTAATATCAATAGTGGTTCGCAAAGAATACAAATTGGCTGTACCAAATTCGAGACGAATGTTCGTTGCTACAGCTAGGTGATCGGGTTTGCTCGATCAGAGTGGGGTCTAGCTTAGGAGCCCAAAGGGGATAACCCCCGAGGAGAGAAAGTGGCGTATTTGTTCCGATTCGTGTTGTTGTGTATACCATTGCTGGGTGCGGTTGCCGCCACAGCAGAGGCACAGCGCATTGATCGATCGGGTGACGTCGAGGAAACATCTGTTGCGGCCCAAGCCCAGCCTGAGATGGTGTTGGCGCTCAATGCTGCGACTACCGTAATTCCTGCAACCACTGCGACTGATGCCATTGTGAGTGATCAGCTTATCTCTGCACGAGATGTGGTGAGTGGTGCAGGGGCTGCCGGTGCTGGCTTACCGGTTTGTCTGGCGTTGGTGTTGTTAGTCACACTTATACGCCAACGCAGCTAATATCGAACAGAGTTTTTGATCGTCCACCGAGAACGCCCGCGCTAGTGGGCGTTTTTTTATGGGTGCACAAAACACACTTTGTCTGTGCGGATTGAAGGCCGCCACCCCGCTTGTCCCTGGGAATACTCTATTCCCTTGCTGTGTGCAGGCTAGGGCTAGAACAATAGGTTCAACATTGTCAGTGAGACCAGCAAAAAAAGAATAGTCATAATGCCGCCTGAGCGGATAAAGTCGACAACGCTATAGTTGCCCGGTCCCATGATCAGTGCGTTGACTTGGTGGGTTGGAATCAAGAAAGAATTGGATGTGGAGATAGCCACGGTCAGCGCAAAAAGTGCGGGGTCAGCGTCCGCCGCCAGTGCGATGTTGACCGCCAGCGGCACCAGCAAGACAGTCGCTCCTACATTTGACATAACCAGCGTAAAAACGGTGGCAAGGGCTGCAACAGCAACTTGAAGCCACAACACGGACATACCACCCATGGCCCCAACCACCAAATTGGCAATCCACTCGGCGGTACCGGTGTTTTGCACAGCTTGGCCCAGAGGTATCAAGCTCGCCAACAAAAACACCGTATTCCAGCCGATGGCTTTATAGGCCTCGTCGATGCTCAACACACGGCTGAGAATCATGCCGGTCGCTCCGATCAGCAAGCACAGCGAAAGCCGGATGTCGGAGAACAACACCAGCGCGAGTGCGATGGAGAAAAACACCAGCGCAAATACTGTCTTCTCGGGTCGAAAGGTGTCGTGCGGGTAGTTAGAGGTGACCACCACGTAGTCGTTGCGGTGGTTTTCTTCCAGTCGAACTAGTGAGTCCCACGCTGTGTGGCAGACCAGTGTGTCCCCCGCCTGTAGTTGCATCAAACCGACGTCCTCGCGCGACGCGTTGGTCTCTTCTTGT
The DNA here is from genome assembly GCA_049607125.1 of Granulosicoccaceae bacterium. GTDB lineage: Bacteria > Pseudomonadota > Gammaproteobacteria > CALCKW01 > CALCKW01 > CALCKW01. Next base: position 20,541 of record JBMYWE010000001.1, read on the forward strand.
TCGGCGCATGAGCGGCTATACGAATGCCCGCTGCGTGACAAGGCCAATACTGACAGACCGTGGTTTTTGCGGATGCCGATATCGCGCGCGGTGCGGCCAATGACGGCGGAGTCGGGCGGGATAACAATCTCGGCTATACCAGACTTGTCCGTACTGAGATCTTCGGCAAAGGTGCTGCCAGTGGGGTCGAGTTCGATGCCGGTTTGCTCGGCAAACATCTCCAACTGCATGCCATTGGCGATGACAGCCAGACGGGCGGGGGCTTCGACCAGTATGTCGCCCGGTGGCTCCATACGGGTGCGACCACGGAAGTGAATGCCGATGATGTCGATGCCGTATTCGGCAACCAGTTCCAGTACACCTCGACCGACCAGTGGACTACCCGGCTTGACGATCACTTCATGTATACGAGGCGTGAAGGAATAAATGCGTTGGTAATACTCCAGTACGTTGCGCGGGTTGGCGGGTTTGGCCTCTTCGGTGCGCAATATCCAGCGACCGGCGACAACGAAGTAGACAATGCCGGTGGCCAGCAGCGCCAAGCCAATAGGGGTGACATCGAAGAGCTCGAAGGTGCGCATGCGCTCGTCTTCGGGCAGCGTTTTGTTGACGCCGAGGATTAAGTCGTTGAGCAAGATAAGCGGTGAAGACCCCACCATGGTCACAGTACCGCCGAGGATGGCGCAAAAGCCCATGGGCATCAGCAATCGAGAAACAGGCACGCCTGTTCTGCTACTGATACGCGAGACCACGGGTAAAAATAGCGCAGCGGCGCCGACGTTTTGCATAAACGACGAGATAATGCCCACCGTGCCGCTGATAATTGGGATAAGCCGATTTTCGGTACTACCGCCCACTTTGACTATGCCCTTGGCGACACGGTTCATCAGACCCGTTTGGTCTAGTCCGGCGCCAATTATCATCACAGCGATTATCGAGATAACAGCGTTGCTGGAGAAACCATCAAAAAGGTGGTTGAGGTCAGCGAGCTTGTCCAGCCCCGGCAGCTCACTGAGTACCCCCAGCAACACCATCACCAGTAGTGCGGCGAGATCGACACGGACAATTTCAAAGGCGAACAGGAATACCGTAAAGGCCAGCAGCGCTAACACCGCCACCATATCGATACTCAGGCCGAGATTTTCCATACACTTGTCCTGTGTGCTCTTGCAAACCAATCGTGCTTGCTGAGCTTTTTTTTGTCCTAGTAACTCTAGCTTGTCAGCCCGAGCTTTGGTGTATCCAGCTGGCGCTTGTACTCGACGCCAGTTAGGTTTTGGCTAGCGATCGGCGCATCAGATATTCGTAGAGCGTCGGCGACAGCCGTGCTATCCAATAGCTGAACACCGCCACTCGGCCCAGCGATAGGCGCTCAGCACGCGCTGCGATAGCGCGCACAATACGCACGGCTGCCTGATCTGGGCTCATTGGATCTATGGCGTCGTCGGCAGCTCCCGGGCGCTGGATGTCTGTCTTCGCATTCAAAGAGCCTGGGTTGGTGGCGATGAACGACGGATAGACCACCAGCACGTGCACACCGTGTTCGCGCTCTTCAGCGCGTAGAGTGTCAAAAAAACCGTTCATGGCGTGTTTGCTGGCGCAGTAGACCGAGCGCTTACTCAGCGGCGCAAAACCCGCGACACTTGATATGGCCACGTGCGAGCCACCGCTCTCGCGCAGTGCGGGCATAGCTGCGATAGCGCATAGGGCTGCGCCACGAAAATTGACAGCCATCACTTGGTCCAAAGTGTCGGCTGAGAGTTCAGGTGCGGCCGATATCTGCGTGATGCCAGCGTTGTTGATAAGGATATCTATGCGACCGTGCTGCTCTATCAGCCGTGCAAAGCAGAGGCGAATCGCCGTCGCATCGCGAATATCGAGCTCAGAGCAGAAGAGCGTGCCATCACCGAGCCGCGTTTGGAGGTGTTGCAGGCCGAGCGGGTCGTGATCAAGAGCGACAACAGTGGCGCCTTGTTCGGCGAAGCACCGACACAGCGCCTGTCCGAGCCCACCGGCAGCTCCGGTGATAACTACTACCCGGTTCATGAGATTAAACCGACGTGCTTGGCCCAGCGGTTAAAGGCCTGCTTGGAGCTATGCCTCGGGGTATAGGGGAAATGAGTCTTGAGTTTGTCGTTGCTGAGTACGGGGCGGAATTGTAGAAAGCAAAGTTGCTCGGGCCCGTATCGACTGATACGTAGGCTTGAGCCAACAGCGAGCAGGGCGCTGAGCAGCCAAGCTGGCAGAGCTAAAGTCTGTTTGCCCAGTAAATGTGCCAATTGTTCGATGCTCAACCACCCGTCGCCGCAGACGTTGAATACGCCTGTTGGGCTCTGCGCCACTGCACGACTCAAAATGTCCGCGAGGTCCTCGTCCCAGATAAAGACAAACGGGCTGTCGTGGCCATGCACGGCGAGCAAACGACGCTTGTGGAACAACGCTGTGATTTGATTGTCGACACTCTCACCCAGTACGGTACCAACGCGCAGGATCACTTGCTCGAGTTGAGGGTGCTGATCGCGCGCCTGTGACAGCAGCTCCTCGACCAGCCGCTTGTGCGCGGCGTAGCTAAACTCGCGGTTACCCCGCAACTCGTGGTGCTCTTTGAGCGGTAGAGGGTTGTCGGCGTGATAGCCATAGGCTGCCCCACTTGACGTGACAACTAGGCGTTTGCATTGGTGTTCTATGCAGGCTTGTATTATATTCTGAGTGCCCACCACATCTACCTGGTAGGCTTGATCTCTGGTGGTGTTGGCGCCGGGGGTGACAATCGAGGCAAGGTGTACCACCGCAGTCGGACGGTGTTTGGTGAACAGCTGTTTTATCTGGGATGTATCGCAGACATCGAGCGCATCGCTGACGAGATCAGGATGGTCGGAGGCGAAGCTGGGTGCGGATAGGTCGGTGGCGATGACCGTGAGCTCGCTTGTGTACGCCAGTTGGCGCTGCAATTGTCTGCCGATCAATCCATTGGCCCCAGTAATCAGTACTCGCTCACTCATGCTGGCCGTCCGTCGCTCGCGCGGAAAAGCTGCGCTGCCGTGAAGCCCGCGATAATGTGCCAAATGCCCCACCAAGCGGCGATCACAGCCATGCCGCCAAGACCGTCAAAAAAAGAGAAGATCAACACCAGTCCAAGTCCTGAGTTCTGGATACCCGTCTCAAGAGTGACGGTGCGCTGGTCGGTGCGGGAAAGCCCAGCGAGTTTGGCCAGCGACAGTCCTGTAATAAGTGCCAAGAGGTTGTGCGCCAATACCAATACAAAGACAAGGCTTACATAGGATTTAAAATTCTGCCAATTGCCCAGCAGCGCGGCGAGCACAAACACGCCGAAAAACACCAGCGAAAAGCTTTGTATAGGGCGCTTTAGCTTGACCGCGAGCGCGTGTTGACGTTCGTTTAATGCGATCCCGGCCGCCATCGGTAGAATGAGCAAAATAAGCAGAGTGAGTGCCATTTGCACTGGGTCGAGTCGGGTGTTTAACACCAGTTCAGCGCTTGGAGGGTAGAGCGAGCCCCAAAAGCTTAAATTTAAGGGCGTCATCACCACGGCCAACACAGTGGCCAGGCTTGTCAGACTCACCGACAGCGCAGTATTACCAGCCGCGCGGTGGCTGAAAAAGTTGGAGACGTTGCCGCCTGGACAGGCGGCAATCAATATCAAGCCGAGTGCGATTGAGGCCTGCGGTGCACTCAGCCAGACAAGTACAAAGGTCAAGCAGGGCAGCGCTACAAACTGTGAAAAGACGCCGACCAACACCGGCTTGGGGGTCTGCAACAGGCGTCTAAAGTCGACGATCTTTAGGTCTAGAGCCACGCCGAACATCACCACGCCCAGAGAGGCGTTTAGCACCATCAAGCTAGTTTGACTGAAGTTGATAACCGCTGAGTCAATATCGATCATGCACTGGTTTCTTCGGACCTAAAGGCCTTGAGATGCTGCTTGACTGCCTTGCGGTAGGTGTCCTTGTGAACGTAATAAGCCATACGAGGTAGTTTGAGGTAGTCAACACCGCCGCGCATATCGCTGAAATGACCTGCTTTTGTGCTGGCAAATTCCCGAGCGGTTGCACTGTTCTGCTGCCGCCCTCGAATATAGCACGCCACCAACTCAGCTTGTTCGTGCCGCCCTTGCCAGCCCAAGCCAGAGGCCTCCACCATGCCGAGCACAAACAGATCGTCGCGACTGGGGTGAAAGCAGTTGAGGTATAGGTGGGGAGCGTCGTTTTGCCAGTTGAGCAATTCGCGGTCGATAAAGGGGTAGTCGAGCCTATAGCCGGTGGCAGTGACAATTACGTCGTAATCGTCTTGACTGCCGTCTTTGAAGTGTACTGTCTGGCCTTCCAGATAATCGATATCGGGGCGGACTTGCACATCACCATGGCCCAAGTGAAACAATACCAGTGAATTGACGATAGGATGACTTTCGTAGAGGGCGTGGTCTGGCGAGGGAAATCCGAACCGAGTAGGATCTCCGACAAAGGCTCTCAGCAGTAAGCTATCGACCTTGCGTTTGAGTTTTATCGGTAGTTTTACTAAACCGCCCAATGTGTCGGCTGGCTTGCCAAAGAGGTACTTGGGCACAAAATGATAACCGCGCCGAACCGAAAGATCAGCTTTGCTGCCGTGGTTCGCAGCGTCCACCACAATGTCGCAGCCCGAGTTGCCAGCGCCCACCACCAACACGCGTTTGTCGCGAAATTGCTCAGGGCTCTTGTATCGGGCGGCGTGAATGAGTTCGCCGTCAAATTGACCTTCCAATATAGGTTTGTTGGGGGCGGCGAGCGTCCCGTTGGCTATTAGCAGTCCGGCAAATAGCTTTTTGTGGGCTTGGCCATCGGCGTCGGTCCAGCTGACTTGCCAGCCATTATCTACCGGCTCAGCGGCGTCGACGCAACAGCTAAAGTGATAGTGCTCTCGCAGGCGGTAGTGCTCTGCAAAACGCTGAAAATACTGTAATAGCAGGTCGTGACGAGGGTAGTCTGGCGTGTCCTCTGGCATTGGGAAATCGCTAAACTCGGTGGTGGTCTTGGAGGATATCAAGTGCGCGGTTTTATACACTGTTGAGCGCTTGGCCGATATATCCCAAAGGCCGCCGACATCGGTGTGTGCCTCAAAGCCCTCGAAGGGTATTTGCTGTTCGCGCAAATTCTTGGCCATGGCCAATCCCATTGGCCCTGCGCCGATCAATGCCCAAGGGAGTTCTGCGTTGTGCAAAGGTGCCGAGCCCATGACGTTTCTCGTCGGTGCATGCACGGCGTATTTTGTGACCGTGCTTCAAATGACAAGAGTGCACTATATCACATAGCGCGGCAGCAAAGCCTGCATTGCCAGGTGTATGGCGAGCGTGTGTCAAAAGACCGCGAGCTAGAGCGCTTGCTGCGGATAATGATTCGGTTTTTAACCTTGTTTTTTGACGTACTGTGTGAGTATGACAATGCGTTGGCTGTTGACTCGTCCTTCGATCTGTTCGGCGTTTTCGGGCACGAGTGAAATTCCGCGAACAGCGGTGCCACGCTTGGCGGTAAAGTTGGCCCCTTTGACGGGCAGGTCTTTGATCAAGATAACGGTGTCTCCAGCTGCTAGAGCAGCGCCGTTACTATCGCGGTGCACTGTTGTGTCATCGCCATCTTCATCCAATCCAGCTTTGGCCCAGTCCAAGAGTTGGTCGTCCAGATAGAGCATTTCGAGTAAGTCCTGAGCCCAGCTTTCACCCAGTGTATTTAGCATACGCCACGCGGCTACTTGCACGGGGGGGTGCTCACTCCACATAGAGTCGTTTAAACAGCGCCAGTGGTTATTATCGGTAGCGCCGGGGTTTTCCAGCCCGGCGCGGCAGGTGGAGCAGGCTAACAAGCTGTGTTCGGCTGTCTCGTCGCTGTGGGGAGCGACGGCATAGACAGCGAGTTCATCGCTGACGCCGCATAGCTCGCATCGCTGGCCGCTGCGCGCTTGCAGTGTTTCAAGGGCTGTCATGGGGTATTCCCTATAGGGTATCTCGTCAAAACTTGTGTCAGGCTAAAGTGAGCAGTTGATACTTTTGGGGTGTAAGGGTGCAGTGATCAGCCGCCTTTGTACACGGCGAAGTTTAACTTAAATCGGTCGTTTATTCGGAAAAACCCGAACAGACAAACGATAGACTCAACAGCTCATGATCAGGAGCACTCAATGAAAACACAAGTTATTCTGGAACTGCCCGATGTGAAACGGGCGCTAGATGCTGCCGAACGAGAAGCGTTGGCCAACCAGTGGTCTGTCACCATCGCGGTGTGCGATGCTGGCGGTGTGCCTCTGGGCATGCTGCGCATGGACGGCGCACCGGTGATGAGTGCGATGGTTGCACCTGAAAAAGCGCGTACCAGTGTGTTGACTGGAAAGTCCAGTGGTGTGTTTGAGCAGATGGTTAATCAGGGGCGCTACGCCGCTTTGTCTATGCCGGTGGTTCCGCTTGAAGGGGGAGAGCCCATCCTAATCGACAATCAGGTAGTGGGTGCAGTGGGAGTCAGCGGTGTCAAAGCGGGTGAAGACGCGCAAGTCGCCCGCGCCGGCGTGGCGGCAATCTTGGCCACGTGTGAAAATTGTGAGCCTTGCTGTTGTTAGCTTCTAGTGGCGGTGTGTTTGGTTCCTAAACGATACTCCAACGACGAGTTGCTGCTATTTAGCTCTGTGCTCGGGAGAGGGTTTCGCGTGAGGCCTGTAGATAACTCGAACACAGTTCCTCAAGGTGCGGTTTCAAGATGAGATGTACATGGGGCAAACGATGAAATGGCACACTGGCCAAGGCGTGGTGTTCGGCGTGGAAGCACATGTTCCAATTGAGTTGTCTCATCACCGGCATGGCCATCACTGTGCGGGTATTGCGCAGCATGTCTTCCACCTCGGCGCAGCCGCCGTGCTCGCTCAAGCGGATCACTCGCATCAGTGGCTCGGCGATCATTCTCGGCAGTATCCAATACCACCACAGCAGCGCTAGGGCGCCCAGGCACCAGGCCAGTGCAATGACGAGGGCGTAGGCAAGCAGCATTAGGCTCACTTCGCGCCTTGCGGCGCGCATGCCGCGCTCACCCAGGAAGTGGCGCTCTAATTCATTGAAGCGGCCAGCGGGGTAGCGAAGGAAGGTAGAAAACAGGCTGATAAAATAGGGAATGGCAGAACAATACAAGAACCACCCTACACGCGATTTGCTATGCGGAATGAACTCGCTGTCCTGTTCGGGTAGATTGGTGAATAAATGGTGTTGGCGGTGTTCGAGTACAAAGTAATCGAAGGGCAGCCAGACGATAAAACCACTAAACCAGCCGAGTAGTCGATTGTGTTGGCGCGAGCGAAACACGGTGAAATGTGCCGCCTCGTGAAAGGGTGCAAACCAGTGCACCAACACCGTGCCATGCAGTAACAGGGCGAGTGGCCAGAGCACTGTTTCACCGCTGAGCCACAGCAGCGTAGCGCTGGACCCCGTGGCCAGCAGGTGGCCAGTGAAGTAGAGCAGCCCTGGGCCATCGCAGCGTTTACTCAAATGGGGCATGGCGTCGCCAACGAGTTCACGGGCGCGCGAGCGGGAGGGGGCGGTCGCTTTCATAAAGTTTGGCTCATGGGTGGTGTGAATAGCTTGGCTAGAAAGCTCATTTGAATGCGGAAAAAGATGTGCCTCATAAGCTTGTGCAGACTTCCGTGAGTCAACTGAAGATTCTAGGTTAGACTCCCCGCAGCGATCAAACAATCACTGGGGTTTCAATTGAGCGAAGCACAACAGACGAGCTTTCGCATTTGGGTAGATGCCGACGCCTGCCCGGGTGTGGTCAAAGAGATACTGTTTAAAGCAGCGGAGCGCAAACAAGTGCCGCTGACACTCATTGCCAATCAGCCCATTCGCGTGCCGCGCTCGAAATGGATTAAGAGTGTACAGGTAGCCAGTGGTTTTGACGTGGCCGATAACGAGATTGTCGCCCGTTGCGGCGTCGGCGATTTGGTGATCACGGCCGACATCCCACTGGCGGCCGAAGTGATGGACAAAGGGGCGATGGCGCTCAACCCGCGCGGTGAGCTCTATTCTGTGCAGACGATCAAACAAAAGCTCAGCATGCGCGATTTCATGGAAACTCTTCGCTCTAGCGGAGTGCAGACAGGTGGGCCACCGCCTCTGAGTCAGACGGATCGGCGTGAGTTCGCCAATCAGCTGGATCGGGTATTGGCAAAAATTTAATACTTTGCCCTTGGAGTAAGCGGACATCGCCTCGGCGAATTAGTCACTGGCGGATTGCTCTTCCTTCAGGCTGATTTGAAATTTCTTTTTTCCGCTCTTACCTGCAATCATCAGCACGACGGGCCCCTCGTCACCTTCGTTGAACCAAATGTGCGTGCCAGCGTCGGCCTTGGCCACTTTGATGTGTCGGGCGATATAGTGAGCACCACCAATTTCCATGGACTGGGTGCCCAGATCGACGATAGGGGAATTGATGACCTGCAGACCTTCGTTGTCTATTAATTGCAGCGAACCGGGTATGCGACCCGCGCGCTTGAGATAAAATGGCAGGGCGTTTAAGGAGGTGACAAATCGCGCCTCGGGGTCCAGTGAGGCCTGCGGCTGCGAGGATTCTTGGGTGCCGGCATTGTCGAGCAACTCTTCGGTCAGACTTTGAATCTCCGCCATGGCAAGCGGGTCTGAGCTCAGAATTTTTTTATCCAGCGCCGCCAATTTTTTTTTCAAGGGTTCGCCGAGTTCGCCTAAATCGCGACCACTGCCGCTGGCACCGTACTCGTCGGTGCTCAGCTGACTCCACCAGGTGCGGTTGTCGGCGGTGACGCGGGTCTGTATCGCCTGTGTGTTGCCCTTCGGGTTGAGCTGTTCGACACTGATACCGTGCATCTCAAAGCTGCTGAACCAGCCCTTTTTTTCTACCTTAGTTGTTTGTACCAGCATCGAGCCTTGCTTGTTGTCTATTTGGCGCAAGCTCTGTTCACCAATGATTTTGCTATTGAGCAGCATGTCGTAGTGCCAGGTTTTTTGCGCAAACACAGCTTGGCTGGCGAGTATTAGGCTGAGCCACAGGCCGAGACGGATGGGCAGCATAGGGTTCCTTCAATAGCGATTTAACAAACCGCCATTGTACGCCAAGTGGGCTCAGACAAATACGATCTGTGGTTCAGGAAAGCCATTGAATTGCGTGGTACAAGCATGGCAGTAAGCGCCTGTGTGTCCAATAAAAAGTTCGTCATCTGCCTGCAGATTGGCGGGTAGGGCGCGCCGACGACTGAGGGTGTCGATGCTGTCGCAGGTCGGGCCGGCGATGGTCCACATCTGCTCGTTACCCTTATTGGCGCAATGAATGGGCAGGGCATAGTGATCGGCGAGTTCCATCAGTCCATTGTAGTAGCCCGTGTCTAGGTAGAGCCAGGGCTGTTGTTGACGCACGGCCGTTCCGACGACTCGAGTGCATAGGCATCCTGCTGAGGCGACTAGGTTTCGTCCGGGTTCAGCGATCACTTTGATGTGGGAGGGAACGTCAGCCAGAACGCTTTCGATTTGCGCGCCGAGCGATTCGATGCTTGGCACCGAGTCATTGAGTGGGGTTGGATAGCCCCCGCCTAAGTTGAGTAGCTCGGGTTTAAAGCCCAAGGTACGCATTTTTTCAAAGCACTGAAGAGCGTCTGTTATGGCGTCGCGCCAACTCTGTGCCTGCAAGCATTGAGACCCCACGTGAAAGCTCACGCCGGCCAATTGCATATGATAATCCTTGCAGGCTTGCATGACCTCGTCGACCTCGCCGTCGGTGCAACCAAACTTCCCTGCCAGCGGCAGTACGGCGCCTGCGTTGCTGGTGGCGATGCGCAGGTAGAGTTTGGCCGCCGGGTGTATCTCCGCCAACTTTTGTACTTCGGCGACCGAGTCCACCACAAACCACTGCACGCCTTGGTGAGCAGCTTGCCTGATGTGGTCGCGCGATTTGATTGGGTTTGAATAATACAAAGAGCTCGGCGCGATGCCCTGATCGCGCAATAGCTTTAGCTCATGGGCAGAGGCAATCTCAAAACCGATGCCTTCCTGCGCAAGTAATTGCAGCACACGCGGATGCGGGTTGGCTTTAACGGCGTAGTGTGCCTGAACGCGCGGCATGGCGGCTTTAAAGCGTCGGGCGTTGCTGATGAGCTCTGATTCGCTCATGCACAACATCGGCTCCGCATGGCCTCGCATGGCTAGCTGTTGTTGGGCTAGTTGCTGCGGTGTGCTCGTTTGAACAGGTTTGGGGAAATTGGGCTGGCTGTAATTCGGGTGGCGCATGGATTGTCCCCTAGAGAGCGGTATAACAAAGAGTCTAGTGGGGTAAGGTGGCAGAAATTAGTTGAATAATTATAGATATGTTATGTTGTTTTTAACATATTGATAAGTCTTATTGACAATATGATAAGAATTGCTTTCAAAGAGCTATGCGCATTACTGACGGGTGCGCTTGATGAGGTGTGTGATGGAAGACTTAGACCAGGCGCTCCTGGCGTTGTTGCAAGCAAATGCCCGCACCAGCGTAGCCGAGTTATCGCGTCAGCTTAAAGTGAGTCGAGCGACAGTGCAGGAGCACATCAACCGACTTGAGCGGCGACAGATTATTCAGGGCTACACTTTGCGCTACCACCCCGAGCACCGACAGCGACAAGTTTGTGCCTACGTGATGGTTGAAGTGGATGCCAAGCGCAATGCCGCGATAGTGCGGCAAATTCAAGCCATTGCTGAGGTTGAGCAATTGCAGACCATCAGTGGCAGTTTTGACTTGATGGCCTTCGTTCGCACCGACAGCACGCAAGCACTAGATACGGTGATCGACCGCCTCGGTGAGTTGGAGGGGGTGGACAAAACACTCAGTAGTGTGGTTTTGGCGACCAAGTTTCAGCGCTAGTGTTCTGTTGGCGATGGCTGCGATATCGCACGTCAGGCGAATCAGCCTCATTTCGGGTGTGGCAGAGCTAGTCTTCCGCGCCCAAGTCTCTTCGCACTCGCTTAGAGCTCTTGTTACTCCGGCTGAAAAAACGTAGCCAAGTGACCTCGCTAGCCTGCTTGTATTCAATTTGTTGGTTGGATTGCACATGGCTCAGCCCCAAGTGATGGCGCAGTGAAGCAATGCGCTGTTTGAGCGAGACATCCGCCTCATTTAAGACAAATTCGGCTTCTAGAGTGGCGTCTTGAGCCTGTTGTTTCTCTCCGTAGGCTAGCTGGTAACACGCTAGGGCGACTAGGTACTGTGACATGGCGTAATCGCTCGCATCGGCTCCCATTTGGGAGGCTCGATCCAATGATCGCCGCGCGCTGCGGCAATCGGGTTGGCTCTTGTCTAGAGCCGCGCGGGCCGCATAGACAGGAACCAGAAACTGGTTCACCGTATCGAACTTCAGTCGGCCTTTCTCCAATTGCTTGAGCAGCCACTGATAACCTGACTTCTCTCGCCCTTGGCCAGTCAGTCGATAACAGTTGAGTCGAATAAAGTTTGCCATCTGCAATTCGATCTCGATCTGCAAAAAGCGAGCGATATTGAAATTGATACGTGCGAATTTTAGCGCGAGCTGGTGTTGGCCCATACGATTGCAGACAAATACGGCTGTACTAAATACCGTTGTGTGCGACTCGCACAATTGTTCAGAGAGAATCCATTCAAAAGCCTGCGTCAATTGTTCCAACGCGTGCTCGAAATTTCCTGCACAAGCGCCGTTGCGAGCTGTCGTGCAGAGCAGGTTGATGGACGCGCCCAAATGTTCTGTGGACAACAACGCGGCCGCCGATTGAAAGCATGCTTGGTAGTTTTCGTAGCCTGCAAACAGTGTTAAGTAGTGCCGTTCACAGCTTGCTAGCTGCAGTTTCTGGGCAGCTGTTAGTTCTGAAGAGTTTTGCAGCTCTCGCAATTGAAGGTGTGCTTCTTGCCAGTTTCCCGCCGATGTCTTTGTGGCGGCTATTGCCTCGGCCTGCAACACTGTCAATGATTGCGGTCCACGAGTTAGCTCGAGCAAAGCGCTCACTTCAGGCAATAACTTGGCAGAGTTTGGAGACATAGTGGAACCTTGAATGCGCATTCATGTATGCGACCATAGCAACTGGCGCGCGCATATGTAATCGATTTTTTATGACAAAAGCTCGTCTGAGTATGATCTTACTTCAAATCTCTGTGAGCTAACGGTTTCTAGTGCCTCGGTACTTGCCGAACTCACCATTTTTACTCAGTATGGTTCCAAAACTACTGTTCATATCGGCTAAATGAAAGAACCAAACGAAGTAGCCTATCTGGCTCTGATTGATCGACTGCGTCTCGAGGCCGACAGCGAATTACCCAAGGGGCGGCAACTGTACCTCAAACTCTATGATGCAATCAGCCATGGCGTGCCGGGCCGCTATGCTTTGCTGCCGCCCACCCGTCTGTTGTCACAGAGCTTGGGCGTGGGGCGCAACACCGTCACGCAGGTCTACGAGCAGTTGGCCAGTGAGGGTTTGGTTGAAGGCCGTGGTCGGGCAGGCACGCAGGTGATCTATGCGGGTGCAGTGCCCGTCAACACGCAAGTGCAAGCTCAGCTTGCGCCTGCTGTGCGCGAGCTGGCGGTCGTCAATCGTCCTGTGCCGTTAAGCCCAGGGGAGCCCGATGCCACATTGTTTCCGCAACGAGACTGGGCGCGAGCCCTGGCTCAGTCGGCACGCGATGAACGAGATCGATGGGGCTATGTCCGAGATGCCGGCCATCCAGCGCTTCGCGACAGTATCACTCGCTACTTAGCCCAGTATCGCGGGCTGCAAGTACAAAGTAAGCAGGTCATCATCACGGCGGGTACCCGACAAAGCCTGATTCTGGCCGCCGCCATGTACGGGTCGGCGGGGGATACTGCTTGGGTAGAGGAGCCGGGTTATCTGGGTGCGGTGTCTGCTTGGCGTGCCCAGGGTCTGAATCTGCAGGCCTGCCCGGTGGATACTGAGGGGTTATCTATACCTTCGCGCTCAAGTCCCAGGCTTATTTACACCACACCATGCTTTCATTATCCCCTAGGTATTACCCTGTCGGCTCAGCGCAGGCAGACGTTAGTGCAGCGCGCAGCCCATTGCGGGGCAGTCATTTTCGAAGACGACTACGACAGTGAGTTCAGAGATCAAGTGCAGCCGCGGCCGGCGCTTGCCAGTGAATCGACAGCGGCGGTTTTGCACGCAGGCACCTTCTCTA
>JBMYWE010000002.1:0-25006 GCA_049607125.1 Granulosicoccaceae bacterium
AGATCGAACTAGCGCTTTTTCGTCGCTGACATCAATTTTAATATCCGCGCCATCCGATAAAGTCTTGCAAATATCGAATAACTTACGAGCCGGCAACGTGGCTTCGCCTTCAGTTTCTATGTTGGCAGCAACTGAATCGCTCAGCTCTATTTCCGTATCAGTAGCGGTGAGATAGAGGTTGCCGTTTTCTGCTGTTATCAACACATTGCCAAGAATGGCTAAGGTGTTACGGCGTTCTACCGCCCCGATAACGCGTTGCAGCGGTTGAAGTAGCTCTTCACGCGACAGGCTGAACTTCATACTATCTATATCCTTTATATATTGTTTGAGATTATTACTGTTACTACTAGCCTTGTGTATAAGTGGACAAGTAGTTTTACCTCAAAGATTTCAATAGGTTACCTTTACAAATCTGTTGGATAAATGTTCCAACAAACCTGTACCAATACTGTTGAGCAATTGTGTATAACTTTGTGCACCGGGTTTTGCGCAGGCTTCTACAAGTGTTATCCACAGACTTTTACCGCCTCTTTTTCTAGCCTTCAAGTGTTCTGACCAACATCAAGAAATCTTCATTTAAACGAGGTTCTGTCTCACGAAGTTTTTCTATGGTGCGACAAGCATGCAAAACGGTGGTGTGGTCTCTGCCACCAAAGGCGTCGCCAATCTCGGGCAAGCTGTGTGTCGTCATCTCCTTGGTCAACGCCATGGCGACCTGACGCGGACGAGCTATGGAGCGCGTACGCTTTTTGGAGAGCATCTCCTTGGCGCTGAGTTTGTAATACTCACACACGGTCTTCTGGATGTTCTCTATCGTGATTTGCTTGTCTTGCACTGAGATCAAATCACGCAGTGCTTCACGGGTAAATTCTATTGTGATAGCTCTGGCTGAGAACTGAGATTCGGCGATAACCCTTCTGAGGGCACCTTCAAGCTCTCGAACATTTGATCGCACACGCTTGCCAATAAAAAAAGCAACGTCTGTGGGTAACTCGACACCCGCCTGCTCTGCTTTACTGTGCAAAATGGCAACTCGCGTTTCTAGCTCGGGCGGATCAATACAAACTGTCAGGCCCCAACCAAAACGTGACTTGAGTCGGTCTTCGAGCCCGTCCACGTCTTTTGGGTAGCGATCGCAGGTGAATATCATCTGCTGCTTACCTTCCATCATGGAATTGAAATTATGGAAAAACTCTTCTTGGGACTTGCCTTTGCCTGCAAAGAACTGAATGTCGTCTACCAACAAAGCATCGAGTGAGCGGTAAAATTGTTTGAACTCTGTAATGGTGTTGGTACGCATCGAACGAACCATCTCCCGCACGTATTTTTCTGAGTGCAGGTAGGCGATACGCGCATTGGGCTTAGCCGCCAAAATAGTGTTTCCCACGGCATGCATGAGGTGCGTCTTTCCCAGACCCACGCCGCCGTAGATAAATAGTGGGTTGTAGCCAGTGCCGGGATTTTCTGAAATCTGCAGTGCCGCTGCGCGGCCAAACTGATTGGATTTCCCTTCGACGAAGGTATCAAAAGTGAACAGCGGATTGAGGTTGGACTCAAAGGGTTGATCGGAGATTTCTACCCGTGGTTCTGGCTGAAAATATTTGGGGTGCTCAGGCTCCGCCTCGGCCAGTGCTGGGGTATAGGTAGAAATAGGCGCAACGGCTGCTTTAGCAGCGACTGTCGGGGTTGCGGAACGAGTGGCCTGTTTTCGCGGCGCTACAGGTGTGTCACTGCCAATGACCAAAAACACACCACGAGCACGCCCGCCGTCGAGTTGAGCAAGAATTTCTTCCACGCGATTCAAAAAATTTTGGCGCACGAAATCGAGAACAAAGCGATTAGGCGCGAGTAGTCGCAACGCCATATCGGTCTCTTGGAGTTGCAGGGGTCGTATCCAGGTATTGAGTTGCTTGTCGCTCAGCTCCTGTTCGAGTTGGCTCAAGCAATCAGTCCAGAGTGTTGAATTCAAGTCGCCTCCAATGACGTAAGACATAAAGGTCATCTCGCCGCTGCACAGATGCGTGGTTCAACTTTTGAAAACGCATGGGGAGACTTAGCGACGAGGTCTGAGTGTCTGGGATGCACAGCAGGATGGACTGATGTTGCGACACAAAACTCTGTGTAGCGTCGAGGGGCTCGCCTGAAGGGTTTGGCGGGTAGCGCTCGACATCAGTGGACAGTTTTACCAACCTAACTGCGCACGATCTAGATACTTGACACTAGATGGCCGATCAAACGTGCAAAAAACAAATGTTGTGCTACGCCAACCGACGTCTGTCAGTTTACCCCGATGGGGAAAAGTTATCCACAGGCAAAAGCTAGATTTAATCCTTGTGTTTACTTGACATTGGCTAACAAACCATATTATTTTGTTCTGCTTGGCCAAATCTTTTGAGATACACCCATGAAAAGAACATTTCAACCCAATGTCTTGCGTCGTAAGCGCACACACGGTTTTCGCGCACGCATGGCTACTCGTGGTGGTCGCGCTGTTATTCGCGCTCGCCGCGCCAAAGGACGTAAGCGTCTAGCACCATCCTGATCCGCTGGCTGTGAATGAGGGCGCTGATAAGAGTGGCTCGTCCGCTCAACAGCTTTCGTTCACGCGGCAACAGCGACTGCTTTCCCCTGCCCAGTACAAACACGTACTGAGTCAGGGGAAGCGCGTCTCTGGTAAATATTTCCGAATGTGTGGTGTTGTTCGGACCGATGGCAGTGTCGACGCGCGTCTTGGTTTGACCATCGCTAAGCGCTCTGCCAAAAAAGCGGTGGATCGCAATCGAGTCAAACGATTGGCACGCGAGAGTTTTCGGCATCAACAAGCACAACTCGGTGCAATTGATGTGGTAGTGTTCGCCAACCCCTCGGTTGTCGGAGCAGACTCCGCGGATTTACGCCGCCATCTGGATCGTCAATGGCATCAGCTATGTCGAAAATGCACACCTTCTTCAAAAAGCTCATGATTGCGCCTATTCGGTGCTATCAGTGGTGTATAAGCCCTTTTCTTCCCAACAGTTGTCGCTATTGGCCGACCTGCTCCGACTACGCGGTTGATGCTGTGAGCAAGCACGGCGCTCTGCGTGGCGGTATCATAGCCGCCAAACGATTGAGCCGTTGTCACCCCTGGTCTGAAGGCGGGATAGATCCTGTCCCTGAAAGCACCGACCCGGACACCATTCACTAAAGAGTTAGCACGAATTTCCTATGGACAATCAACGTCTGTTTCTCTACCTCGGTTTAGGCTTTTTGATCATGCTGATTTGGCAGACATGGCAAATAGACTATGTACTAGCCCCTCAACAAGCTGCAGAGCAGGCTGTGCAAGCCGAACAAAGCAAATTAGCCGGTACCCATTCCTCGTCTGACGGTGCTGTGCCTACGGTCTCGCCTTCTGGCGAGCAGATCGTTCAGAACGAGGCTTCGAGAAGCGCCAAAAAAGTGGCGATCACCACCGATGTCTTTGAGATTTCAATGGATAGTCAAGGGGCCGACTTATCCTTTGTCGATCTGATCAAATATCCTGTGTCACTAGAGGAGCAGGACAACCCTATCCGCCAAATAGGTCAGACCGACGATCGCTATATGGGTATCCAGACAGGTCTGCAGTCTAGCCAAGGTGCCGCACCAAATCACTTAGCCGACTACGCTGTTGCCAAGGACGAGTACATCTTGGACGGCGACTCAATGCAAGTAGACGCTCAGTGGTCTGAAGCGGGTATTGATGTAGTCAAGTCTTGGGTATTCCGAAAAGAAGCCTATGACTACAAAGTACGTTTCACGGTGACTAACAACAGCGAAAGCCCTTGGACGGGTTGGCAGTATCGCCAACTGCAGCGGTCTCAAATCGCCGATTCAGAAACCTCGACCGGTATGGCCACTTATACGGGGGGAGTAATCAGTTCTCCTGAAGATATTTACGAGAAGATCTCGCTGGATGATATCAGTGAAGGCCAAATCAAGCGCACAGTCACCGGTGGCTGGGCTGCCATGATCGAACACTATTTCGCCAACGCCGTGATTCCTGGTCAGAGCGAAGATAACACCTTCTACACCCGTTACTGGGGCGAGCGCGATCGGTATATCTTGGGTCTGAGTTCTCAGGCCATCACGTTGCAGCCGGGCGAAAGCCACACCTTTGAGACCGACTTCTATGCGGGCCCCAAAGTGCAAGACAAAATGGAAGAGTTGGCCCCTAACCTGCGCCTGACGGTCGATTATGGTTACCTGACGTTCCTAGCACAGCCCCTGTTTTGGTTATTGAACAAAATCCACAGCATTGTCAACAACTGGGGATGGTCGATTATTCTGTTGACGGTTGTCGTTAAAGCGGTGTTCTACAAGCTTTCTGAAATGAGCTACAAATCGATGGCACGCATGAAAAAATTGCAGCCCAAGATGCAGGAGCTCAAAGAGCGTCACGGTGACGATCGTGAAGCCATGGGTCGCGCGACCATGGAGATGTACAAAAAAGAAAAGGTCAATCCACTCGGCGGTTGTTTGCCGATGTTGATCCAGATTCCTGTTTTTATCGCTCTCTATTGGACGCTAATGGAGAGTGTCGAACTGCGTCAGGCGCCGTGGATAGGCTGGATCAAAGACTTGTCTGTGATGGATCCGCTGTACATTTTGCCGGTATTGATGGGGGTGAGTATGTTCATCCAGCAGCGCCTCAACCCTGCGCCGGTCGATCCCATACAGCAGAAGATATTCCTCTTCATGCCGTTGATTTTTACCGTGTTTTTCGCCTTCTTCCCTGCGGGATTGGTGCTTTACTGGATTGTCAACAACGTGCTCTCGATCGCCCAGCAGTGGTATATCACTCGCATTGTGATAGGCGAAGATGCACCCAAGAAAGCCTGACGAACCGTCAGTAGAAAACGGCGACACCATTGTCGCCGTTGCCACGGCACCCGGCCGTGGTGGTGTGGGCATTGTGCGCCTCAGTGGCCCCGATGCCTGCGCTATTTCGCAGTCTCTCTGCGGTAAACCATTGCCTCCCCGCACAGCCACCCTCGCCTATTTTCGCGATGAGCAAGGTCAAACGGTCGATCAAGGTGTTGCCCTTTATTTCCCTGCTCCCGGCTCCTTTACTGGTGAAGAAGTGGTTGAGTTACAAGGCCACGGTGGACCGATAATCCTGGATCATCTGCTCGAAACCTGTGTTAAAGCCGGCGCTCGGTTGGCCAGGCCGGGCGAATTCAGTGAGCGCGCCTTTCTCAACGACAAGATGGATCTAGCGCAGGCGGAGGCGGTCGCCGATTTGATTGCTGCCAGCACCCGCGGCTCTGCGCGTTCGGCCTTGCGCTCGCTTCAGGGCGAGTTTTCTCGTCGCGTTGATCGTCTACAACTAGCCTTGACACAATTTAGGGTGCAAGTAGAAGCCGCGTTGGATTTCCCCGATGAAGACATCGACCTGATCGCCGAAGGCGCACTAGATAAGGACTTCGACGACTTATCCACCGGACTGGATGTGTTGTTAAAAGAAACCCAGCGCGGTGCCCTGCTTCGCAATGGCGCAGTGGTTGTTCTCGCTGGTCAGCCCAATGCTGGCAAGAGCAGTTTGCTCAATTGCCTGGCGGGAGACGATCTTGCCATTGTGACCGATATTGCCGGCACAACCCGCGATTCTCTGAGCCACACAGTGAAAATTGGTGACTTGGCGGTGGAGCTAGTCGACACGGCAGGCTTGCGCGATTCTGATGACCCAGTGGAACAAGAAGGTGTGCGACGTGCGCGCAAGCGTATCGAGCATGCCGACGCCCTACTTTTGGTTGTCGATAGTCACGCTGGATTTGATAATAAAGATCAATCCTTGTTAGATGAATACAGCGAGCTTCCAAAGTTACTCGTTCTGAATAAGTCAGATTTATCCACAGCCACTGAACCATCAGTCGATTGTATGCTGTGCCATGTTTCGGCTAAAAATTCTGCAGGTATTCAAGAGCTTGAAGAGAAGCTCAGTGGTCTATTGGGCCTTGAAATCAACACTGAAGGCACATTTTCAGCCCGTCAGCGCCATGTGGATAGCCTGTGGAAAACTCGGTCGCACTTGATCGAGGCAAAACGTTGGCTGCAGGCTGGTCGTGAAGGTGCTGTTTGCGGTGAGTTCTTGGCTGAGGAGCTGCGGTTGGCACAGGAGTGTTTGTCGGGAATTACTGGTGAATTTGCTGCAGACGATTTATTGGGTGAAATATTCGGTAGTTTTTGCATCGGAAAGTAGGGTGCTGCTGTTCGGTTATAAGGTCTAGTTCTTTCGGTTGCTAGTTGTGCGGTCCTCTTTTCCAAGCTAGTTTTCTAATTCGAATTAATACAGCCCGTGCTTGTGTTAAATAAAAGCCATACCTTGCTGCTTCTGATTTAAGTGCTTGAGCTCGGTGTGTTCTGCATGAGACCCAAAATGAACTCACATGAGAGTGAGCTCACTTTCGACAGAAGTTTGACGAATACGATAGAAATCCGGCATTTTTTGCTGGTTTGAAGCGCTATACCTCTACACGTTGACCTTCACTTGCTATCTGTGCGTCCCACGAAAATTCAGCTTTTGCCATATCGATTAACCCTTTTTTGCCGTCTTCGTTGCCGTGGACGGCAAAAAGGCGAGGGGCGTTCTTAAAGCCAGACATCCAACGCTGCAGATCTTTTTGATCTCCGTGCGCAGAAAGGCCACCTACCGTGTGGACTTGTGCCTTGTTTTTGACCCAACGCCCGTGAATACGTACTTCTTCTTCGCCCCGTACTAAGCGACCACCCAGTGTGCCTGGAGACTGATAGCCACAGATAATGACGTGGGTATTGGTCTTCTCCAGATTGTTGCGCAAGTGGTGCAAGATACGCCCCCCATTGCACATGCCGGATCCCGCGATGATGATGGCGCCGCCTTTGTGATTGGCAATTGCTTTACTGTCGTCAACACTCTGGGTGAGGCGCAGGTTAGTCAAAGTGGGCATCTCGAGTAGATCGCGCCTGAACTTCGTGGCCTCGGGATCATAAAGGTGAGGGTATTCCCAGTATATTTTGCTCGCAGTGATCGCCATGGGAGAGTCTAAGTACACCTGCCAACGCTCCATTTGCCATTCATCAAAGCGTTCACCCAACAGATACAGCAGTTCTTGGCTGCGACCAATAGCAAAGGCGGGTATCAGCACATTGCCACCTTCACGATGGGCTTTTTCTAGAATATCGCCAATCTCTGCAATGGTGTCGCGACGTTCTCGGTGCAGGCGATTGCCGTAAGTGCTTTCCATGATGAGCAAATCGGCGTAGTCGACAGGGCAGGGGTCGTTGATGATTGGTGTATCGTATTGCCCGATATCACCACTAAATACAAGTGTGCGCGCGATGCCGTTCTCAAGAAGTTTCAACTGCACAATAGACGAGCCTAGAATGTGGCCAGCGTTGTAAAAACACACTTCTATGCCAGGCAAAGGCTCGAACGATTCGCGATAGGGATGCCCACGCAGCGCTCTGAAAACTCCTTTGGCGTCCTGTTCTCTATACAGCGGCTCGCGCGGTTCTTCGCCTTTCTTCTTGCGTTTGCGGTTGTAGTAGTTGGCATCTTGTTCTTGCAGTTTCGCGGAATCTTTCAGCAAAACTTCTGTGAGATCAAGAGTGGCGTTTTGGCAATGTATCTCGCCTTTGTATCCGCGATTAACCAGTAGAGGCAGGCGGCCTGAGTGGTCGATATGGCCGTGAGACAAAATGACCGCATCGAGCTGGTCAGGCTCGAAGGGAAAGGGCTTGCGGTTGAGCTCGGAGGCTTCCCGAGAACCTTGTATCAAGCCACAATCTAACAACACGGTGTAGCCATTACAGCGCAAAATGTGGCACGAACCGGTTACTCGATCTGTGGCACCAAAAAACTCTATATCCATGATTGTTCTCGAATAGTCGGAAATTTTAAGCGGCGAGACTTGAAAGCCTAGTCGATTGTCACCAGATAAGTGTTGCGGCGGTTGGGTCTCAGAGTAGAGCAGCCCCGCTTACATTAACCATATCGCTTCATAGTGAGGATATAGACATGACTACTATCGATTTTTCTCCCCTTTTTCGCAATAGCGTAGGTTTTGACCGCATGGCCAATATGCTCAATTCAAATTTGGGTAGCGAGCAGACAAGCCAAGGTTATCCGCCCTACAACATCGAAGTAACCGAAGAGAACCACTACGCCATTACACTGGCTGTTGCTGGGTTTTCCGAGGACGAGATCGACATTCAGTCGGAGCGCGGCGTGCTGACAATTCGCGGCCGCAAACAAGCAGACGATGGCGAGAAAGACCGCAACTACTTGTACCGAGGTATTGCTAATCGCAGCTTCGAACGCAAATTTAACCTCGCCGATCACGTAGAAGTCACGGGTGCATCGCTGCAGGATGGCATGCTCAATGTGTACCTGCTGAAAGAGGTTCCTGAAGCCATGAAGCCTCGAAAAATTGCTATCAATGGCAATGTTTCTGAAGCGCTAGAGCATAAAACCACCAGCGCAGCGTAACGCAGTCTAAGATAGAGCTGCACAGCCCCTGTCGAATCTCGGCAGGGGCTTTTTCGTTTTTTGATATCACTGTTACTTTTCCTATCTCATCTTCTGCCCATAAACGAATTTGGCCTCTCCTTTGCATCGCCCTTGTTGTTCTAATTGCAAAGTGCAATGAATAAATCTCGGAACAGGTGTGAAATAGGCTGTCTTACTTTCGATGAAAGTTTGCTGCTCGGCCCACATACGACGCGCGATACCGCTGCGGTTTCCGACTCAATGAATTCGAGCTATAGATTTGAGAGTGATATATGGCGAAGCGATTGGCCCCGAGTGGCCGCCAGAAGTTAGAGAAAGAAATTTGCCACAACTTACGTTTGCTGAGTGATAACACCGGTGCCTGTGAAGACTACATCGCAGAGTTGGAAGCGTTGCTACGCCAGCAAAAAGCAGACGCGGCCCAGGCGAAGTCGGCCTTAGCGGGAGCTGAAAACAAGCTCGCGCAAGCCACTGGCCGAATAGAAGCTCAAAAAGATGAGCTGCAAACCATGCGTACTGACGCTAAGTTGGCCGCCTTGCAACAAGCATCGACCGACAAAGAGTTGTCCAAGCTGCAATCGGCCCTAGACGATGCGTTGAACGACGGGCAGGTTTACGCTGATGAATTGCGCGATCAAATGGATGCCGAGCGCAAAGCGGCTCAAGCTGAACTCGATCGACGCGATGCTCGGGAAAAGGAGCTTATCAGTAAGCACGAGTTAGAGCGGGCTGCAGGGCAGGCGGGTGCCGAAGCCATGCAAAAAGAGTTAGATAAGTTGCATGCCCAAAATGCCGCCGATGCACAAGAACGTGCCGAACTCAAAGATGAACTGGAATCTCTGCACTTAACGTTAAATGAGTACCGCGAGTGTGATAAGGCTTTGCGTGAGCGTATTGCCATACTCGAGCAAATGCTTTCTGAGGAGCGCACCAAAGCTGGCCAAGATTTGCTGTTGCGGATTATGGAGCTGGAGACAATGCTCGAGGCCGAACGCACCAAAGTGGATGACTTGGAAGAGTTACCAACAGTTGTGCACGTAAGCCATGCCAGTGCACTGCAGCCTAAAACGACCAAAACAACCACGACCACGGTGATGAAGTCTGAGGGTGCGCAAAAGAAATCTCGAAAGGGCGGTCGAGGTTAGCTTGAGATCGAGCTGTCGTAGTCAAAGCGCAAATAGTCAGAAATGTTAGCGCTGTCACAAAACGGGATTTGTTTTACTCAAAACAATCCCGCGCGGTGACACATTATTCTCTCCTGTGTCGGAATAGCAGCGGTATACTAGTGGGTTAATTTCCCACTAGAACACTGCTATGCGATACCCAGACACCTTTGATGTCATCGTGGTCGGTGGCGGCCATGCAGGCACCGAAGCGGCGCTCGCGGCCGCCCGCATGGGTGCGCGCACCTTATTGCTTACCCACAACATTGAAACCATCGGTCAGATGAGCTGTAACCCGGCCATCGGCGGCATTGGTAAAGGGCATCTAGTCAAAGAAATTGATGCCCTTGGTGGTGCGATGGGGCTAGCCGCAGATCGAGGCGGCATTCAGTTCCGCACGCTCAATGCACGCAAGGGCCCAGCTGTTCGCGCCACACGCGCACAAGCGGACCGCGCACTTTACAAGGCGGCCATTCGCCGATTAGTCGAAAATCAAGAAAACCTCAGTTTGTTCCAGCAGTCAGTCGATGATCTGTTGCTGCAAGGCGACCGTGTAGTTGGTGCCAGAACACAAAGCGGCATCGAGTTTTCGGCTCAAAAAGTCGTGTTAACCGCTGGCACCTTTCTCGGTGGCTTGATTCATATTGGTCCAACTAAGCTGGAGGGTGGGAGAGCCGGAGACCCAGCATCCGTCGGGCTTGCAGAGAGATTGCGCGAGTTGAATTTGCGCGTCGGTCGTCTAAAAACAGGCACACCGCCTCGGCTTGATGCTCGCAGTTTAGATTTCAGTGTGATGTCTGAACAGCCAGGTGACGTTCCTGTTCCGGTGTTTTCATATATGGGGAGTGTAGAAGACCATCCGCAGCAGATAAGTTGCCACATCACTTACACCAATGACTCCACGCATCAGATAATCGCTGATAATTTACACCTATCTGCCATGTATGCTGGAGAGATCGAGGGCACTGGCCCGAGATATTGCCCGTCTATCGAAGACAAGGTTGTGAGATTTGCAGACCGAGACAGACATCAGATATTTGTCGAGCCAGAGGGTTTGGAAACCCACGAAATATACCCCAATGGGCTTTCTACAAGCCTGCCATTTGAAGTTCAGCTTGACTACATTAGATCTATAAAAGGCTTTGAAAAAGCTCATATTACAAGACCAGGTTATGCGATAGAGTACGATTATTTCGATCCGCGTGATTTAGGGACAGATTTGCAATGTAGAGATATATCAGGGTTGTATTTTGCGGGGCAAATAAATGGCACAACAGGCTACGAAGAAGCAGGAGCGCAAGGTATTCTGGCTGGGGCCAATGCGGCTCTTTCCCTTCGTGGGGAATCTGCATGGGGTTTGCGTCGTGATGAGGCCTATATAGGAGTGATGGTCGATGACCTAACAACTCTGGGTACGCATGAGCCCTATCGTATGTTCACCAGCCGAGCTGAGCACCGCTTGCTGTTACGAGAGGACAACGCAGATGCTCGTTTGACGGAGGCGGGTTATCGTCTAGGCCTGGTTGATGATCAACGTTGGCGTGCCTTTAACGTCAAGCAAGAAGCTGTCGCCCGCGAAGAGCAGCGCTTAAAAGAGACTTTTATACGTCCCGGTGATTTGGGCGGCGAGCGGGAGCAGGTGCTGTTGGGTGATGTGCTGGGAAAAGAACAGCGTTTGGACGAGCTCCTGCGTCGGCCTCAAGTCACCTATGACAGTATTGTGGCCGCTGGTTTAGGACCAGAGCAACCGCTGCAACCTGAAGTGGTGCAATTGGTAGAAACGCAGATCAAGTACGCGGGATATATAGAGCGCCAGCAGGCTGAAATATTAAAGGCGCAGAGGCTAGAGAGCACTTCATTGCCAGAAAGCATGGATTTCGAAACTCTAAAAGGGCTCTCCAATGAAGTGCAGCAAAAATTGACGAGTGCGCGGCCAAGTACTGTAGGGCAAGCAGCGCGTATTCCCGGTGTGACGCCTGCGGCAGTGTCATTGTTGTTGGTACACGCTCGCAAGCATCGGGCTCAGGGGTAGGCTAGCTATGACACCCAAGCAACGCTTGGCCGTTGGGCTGGAGCAGCTCGATTGTTCACTGTCAGAGCAGACTCAAGAGCATTTGCTACGTTATCTCGCCGAGTTGCTGAAGTGGAATAAAGCTTATAATTTGACGGCTGTTCGCGATGCTGATGGCATGGTCATTCGCCACCTTCTTGACAGTATCAGTGTACTATCTCTGGTGACGGATGAGCGCTGTCTTGATCTCGGCACAGGCGCTGGTCTGCCTGGGATGGTACTGGCGATCATTAACCCTGATCAACGGTGGACTCTGCTAGATAGCAACGGCAAGAAAACTCGATTCCTCACGCATGCACGGATTGCGCTTGGATTAAATAATGTCACTGTGGTCAACGCGCGCGTGGAAAAGTGGCAGAATGGGGAGTTGTTTGATGGGGTGATCTCTAGAGCTTTTACCGAGCTCACGCGCTTTGCAGAATTGGCGAGCCCTTTTTGTGCGCCTGAGGGTCGAGTGTTGGCCATGGTAGGCAAGCATCCACAGGTTGCTGTTGGCGATGTAATTGCCAACTGTAGCGTCGGGGGTGTGACACCATTGTGTGCACCTTTTGATGAAGGCGAGCGTCACTTCGTCCAGCTACATCCGATCTCCTAAGTTTTCTATTTCGGCGAGTCATATGGCACGTACCATTGCAATAACCAATCAAAAAGGCGGTGTGGGTAAAACCACGACGGCGGTCAACTTGGCCGCGTCACTGGCCGCCACCAATCGCCGCGTATTACTGATAGACATGGATCCGCAAGGCAACGCCACCACGGGTTGTGGCGTGGATAAAGACGATGTGGCTTTGTCTGCCTACCACGTGTTGGTAGGAGAGTGCGTCACTTCAGATGCCGTCGTGCCGGTTCCCGACTACCAATTTGATGTACTGGCCTCAAACGGTGATTTGACCGCCGCTGAAGTGAAATTGATGGATAAGCTGGCGCGCGAGCAGCGCTTGCTCAAAGCGCTAGAGCCGGTGCAACCCCATTACGATTACATCCTGATCGACTGCCCACCTTCACTCAATCTACTCACTCTCAATGCACTGGTGGCAGCCGACGGAGTGATGATACCCATGCAGTGTGAGTACTATGCGCTCGAGGGGTTGTCGGCCCTGATCTCCACTATCGAAGACGTGCGTCACTCGGTCAACCCTCGGCTCACTATAGAAGGGTTGCTTCGCACCATGTACGACGGCCGCAGTAACTTGGGTAACGATGTATCGCAGCAGCTTGTTCGACACTTTGGCGACAAGGTTTACCGCACCATTGTGCCACGTAACATCCGACTTGCCGAAGCGCCTAGTCACGGCAAGCCTGTGATTTATCACGACAAAACCTCGCGTGGTGCCTTGGCCTATCTGGCCCTGGCAGGCGAAATCATCCGGCGAGATGCGTTAAAACGAAAGCTCGATGCTCCGGCGGCTTCGAGTGACGATGCCCTTGTGGGTGAACAGACGGAGACCACACATGGCCACTAAAAAACGAGCGTTGGGAAAGGGCTTAGAAGCGTTGCTGGGAGGTAGTCCCGACCTGAATGCATTAGAACAACCCCTGCAATCTGCGCCTGCTAAAACACCGGAAAGTGCAGAAATGCCCGCGGCCGCCACCGAGACCGCCGACGGAGAGTCGTTGCGAGATATTTCGGTAGACCTGATCACTAGATGTGCGTTTCAGCCGCGTCGACATTTTGATGAGGCTGCGCTGCGGGAGCTGGCCGATTCCATTGTATCCCAAGGGCTCATCCAGCCCATCGTTGTTCGCCCGAAAGGGGACGGTTTCGAATTGGTTGCGGGCGAGCGTCGTTGGCGAGCTATGCAGCTGGCCAAACGACACACGATCAAAGCCATCGTGCGTGATCTGGACGATAAAGCGGCTGCCGCCCACGCGCTTATCGAAAATATTCAAAGAAAAGATCTAAACCCGATTGAAGAGGCGAGTGCCCTGAATCGGCTGTTGGATGAATTTACGATGACCCACGCTCAGGTTGCGGAGAGTGTTGGCCGCTCGCGCGCCTCGGTCACAAATTTGCTGCGTTTACTTGAGCTTCGCACCGAAGTGAAAGAACTGCTCGAGCAAGGCGGGCTTAGCATGGGACACGCGCGCGCCTTGATACCTCTTGAGGGTTCTGAGCAACTCGTGGTCGCGCAACAAGTTCTGCGTGATGACTTGAGCGTTCGCGCGACCGAAGCGCTGGTTAAGCAGCGTCTTAAGGGCGAAGACAGTCGGCCAAAGTCAGACGCAATCGAAGACCCTAACATTCGTGAACTCGCCGACAACCTCAGCCAGAGATTGGGAGCAAAAGTCTCGATAAAACAAGGACAAAAGGGCAAAGGCCAGGTGGTCATCGCCTATGACTCCCTGATCCAGCTAGACGGGATTTTGGGACACATTAATTGAGTCACTGAATGGTGTGTATTATTGAACCTTGGCTTGACCCCTCGGCAAGCTAAAACTATAATTCCACCGGTTTACTCGCTTATGCCGCGCCGCACAATTACAAGCGACAGCCTCAGTGCCTATTGGTTGGTGCTTTGAGGGGTTGTATCCGCAAATATAAAGGGGCGGCCGAAGTGAAGCACACAATGCCCAGCTCGATTATTCGTCTGCTGAAATATCAAGCGGCGGTGACTTTTTTGTTGCCTTGCCTAGTGTTGCTTCCCTTTGACATGAGCATGGCGCTGTCAGTAGGCGTAGGCGCCGCGATAAATTTCGTCGCCCAACTAGTTTTTGCACGGTTTGCGTTTCGCCATCGCGGAGCGCGTTCCGCAGCGCTGATCGCACAGGCTTTTGCCCGCGGTGAGTCGCTAAAAATGGTACTTATCGCCGGACTACTCGCTGTAGTGCTGTCGCAGATTAAAAGTATCCATCCGCTCGGCATGCTGTTTGGCTTGCTCGCGGTGCAAAGCGTATTTTGGTTTTTTCCTTTTATCGATCGGCGGCGCGAGAGCACTGCCCTTAGAGACTAAATTCAACATGGCTAACTCTGCTGGCGAGTATATCCAACACCACTTGACCAACCTGACCCTGGGCTCTCACCCAGAAAAAGGCTTCGGTTTTGCGGAAAGCGCACAAGAAGCAAAAGAAATGGGCTTCTGGGCAATCAATGTCGACACAATGTTCTGGGCAATCGCTCTGGGCACCTTGTTCTGCTGGGTGTTCAAACGCGTTGCTGACAACATGCAGGCTGGAGTGCCTGGTGGCCTGCAAAATTTTGTCGAAACAGTGGTCGAATTTGTTGACACCTCTGTCAAAGAATCTTTCCACGGTAAAAATGACTTGATTGCGCCACTCGCGCTGACCGTATTCATGTGGATCTTGCTGATGAATACCATGGATCTGGTCCCCGTTGACTGGATTCCCGCCCTAGCTGGTGTCTTTGGTATCCACTTTCAAAAAGTGGTACCCACGACAGACATCAATGCCACTTTCGGTATGTCGTTGTCGGTGTTCTTCCTGATCATCTACTACAGCATTAAAGTCAAAGGCCCCGGTGGCTTCTTCGCTGAACTTGCATTTCAACCTTTCCCTAAGGTTATGGCGCCTGCCAACCTGATCCTTGAAGGTGTTGGTTTGATCGCGAAGCCTATTTCACTTGCACTGCGTCTTTTCGGTAACCTGTACGCGGGTGAGTTGATCTTCATTCTGATCGCATTGCTGCCATTTTATGTGCAGTGGATGCTGGCAGTGCCGTGGGCAATTTTCCACATTTTGGTAATCGTGCTTCAAGCGTTCATTTTCATGATGTTGACCATTGTGTATCTGAGCATGGCGCACGAAGACCACTAAGTTTTACCCTTTAATTTATCTTTACACCAATTCATTGAAATAACTTTTTAGGAGAGACAATGGAAATCGGTCTGAAATACATCGCCGCTGCCATCATGTTGGGTTTTGCAGGTGTTGGAACCGCTATTGGCTTTGGTTTGTTGGGTGGTCGCTTTCTCGAAGGTGCTGCACGTCAGCCCGAGATGGTGCCAATGCTGCAAACAAAAATGTTCATCGTCGCTGGTCTTCTCGATGCCTTCTCGGTAATCGCAGTTGCTATCGGTCTGTTCCTGGTCTTCAGCTGATCATCACTGAAGCACAAGGGGTGCAACTGGCTTTGCTCGTTGCATATAAACAGGCGAACTTGAGAGGTGTGACGTGAATCTCAATCTCACTATTTTAGGCCAGGCGATCTCCTTCGGGTTGTTCGTTTGGTTCTGTATGAAGTTCGTGTGGCCACCCATCATCACTGCAATGCAAGAGCGTCAAGCGAAGATTGCTGATGGATTGGCGGCTGCCGAAAAGGGCGCAGAAGCTCAAGAGCTCGCACAAAAGGAAGCAGACGAACTCGTCGCTGCTGCCAAGTCGCAAGCCTCTGAGATTATTTCTCAAGCCCAGAAGCGCTCTAACTCGATGGTTGAAGAAGCCAAAGACGAAGCTCGTACTGAAGCAGAAAAAGTCAAGCAGTCGGCGCAAGCCGATATCGAGCAGGAAGTTGTAGCTGCTCGCGAAAATCTGCGTGGACAGGTGTCTACACTGGCGGTTGCCGGTGCTTCTCGCATTCTCAGCAAAGAGATTGACGAAAATGCACATGCAAAAGCGCTGGATGACTTGATCGCACAGATCTAGAGGAGCCGTGTTTTATGTCTGAACTAAGCACGGCAGCTAGACCCTACGCGAAAGCTGTTTTTGAAATGGCCCAATCCGAGAGTGATCTCGGTGGCTGGAGTGAAACACTAGGTCTCTTGTCTGCAGTCGCATCCAACGATGCAATGCGTCAAGTTCTAGAAGCACCAGCAGCCTCTCGTCAGAGTAAATCTGACGCACTGGTTGCTGTCTGTGGCGATAAGCTCTCCGATAAGGCGAAAAACTTGATCAAGCTGATGGCTGATAACGACAGATTGTCGTTGCTCGGCGATGTGGCTACACAGTTTGAAGTCTTTAAAGCCGAATCTGAAGGAACCGTGGAAGCCGTTGTGCGCACCGCGATGAATTTGGACGATAGCCAAAAAAATCGCATCGCTGAAGCGCTGGGCAAGCGTCTCAACCGTAAAGTTAACGTTGTTTGTGTGATCGATGAGTCGCTGCTGGGCGGCGCGATCATTCAAGCGAACGATCTGGTCATAGACGGATCGATCAAGGGGAAGCTGGACAAGCTTGGTCAGGCGCTAACGCACTGAGCACCCAGATCGGATTCGCATAGAGGACACCATAGATGCAACTCAACCCATCAGAAATCAGCGAGCTGATTAAAGACCGCATCGGCAATTTTGAAGCCGCTGCGGAAGCTCGCACAGAGGGTACTATCGTCAGCTTGAACGACGGTATCGCCCGCATACACGGTCTATCCGACGTCATGTACGGCGAGATGATCGAATGCCCTGGCGATACATACGCCATGGCATTGAACCTCGAGCGCGACTCTGTCGGCGCCGTTGTTCTGGGCAGCTACAACCACTTGTCAGAAGGTGACAAGGTGCGTTGTACTGGCCGTATCCTTGAAGTACCCGTCGGCCCTGAGCTGCTCGGTCGTGTTGTTGATTCACTCGGCAACCCTATCGACGGAAAAGGCCCTGTCGGCGCTTCATTGTCAGCTCCCATCGAAAGTATCGCCCCTGGCGTTATCTCGCGTGAGCCGGTTAACCAGCCAGTACAAACTGGTCTGAAGTCAATCGATGCCATGGTGCCAATCGGCCGTGGCCAGCGTGAGCTGATCATCGGTGACCGCCAGACGGGTAAGACGGCGGTTGCTATCGACGCCATCATCAACCAGAAAGGCACAGGCATTAAGTGTGTCTACGTCGCGATCGGTCAGAAGCAGTCTTCTATCGCCAGCGTGGTAACTAAGCTGGAAGAGCACGGCGCACTGGATCACACCATCGTCGTGGCGGCTGGTGCCTCTGATTCAGCCGCACTACAGTACATCGCGCCATACGCGGGTTGCTCCATGGGTGAGTACTTCCGTGATCGCGGCGAAGATGCACTGATCGTATACGATGATTTGACTAAGCAAGCTTGGGCATACCGCCAGGTTTCTCTGCTGCTACGTCGTCCTCCAGGTCGTGAAGCTTATCCTGGTGATGTTTTCTATCTGCACTCTCGTTTGTTGGAGCGTTCGTCGCGCATCAACGCCGCTGAAGTAGAAAAACGCACCAACGGTGAAGTGAAAGGCCAGACTGGCTCACTGACAGCACTGCCCATCATCGAGACCCAAGCGGGTGACGTTTCGGCCTTCGTACCGACCAACGTAATCTCGATCACTGACGGACAGATCTTCCTCGAGTCTGACTTGTTCAACGCAGGTATTCGTCCAGCGATCAACGCGGGTGTATCAGTATCTCGTGTAGGTGGTGCGGCACAGACCAAAGTTATCTCTAAACTTGGCGGCGGTGTTCGACTGGCATTGGCTCAGTATCGTGAATTGGCAGCTTTTGCCCAGTTCGCCTCTGACCTCGATGAGCAAACTCGTAAGCAGCTTGAGCGCGGTACACGTGTTGTTGAACTGATGAAGCAGGGCCAGTACGCGCCACTGTCTATCGGTGAGATGGCCTTGTCTTTGTACGCAATCAACGAAGGTTACCTAGACGATGTTGAAGCCAACAAAGTTGTAGCTTTCGAAGCTTCGTTGCACGCCTATGGCCGTGACAACCACAAAGACTTGCTGGACAAGATCGTCGACACAGGCGCCTTCTCTGACGAGATTACTGATGGTTTGAAGCAAGCAGTAGAAAGCTTCAAAGCCAACGGCGTCTGGTAGACACGGGAGCAAGTTAAATGGCCAGTGCAAAAGAGATACGCACGAAGATCAAGAGTATCCAGAATACTCAAAAGATCACCAAGGCCATGGAGATGGTAGCGGCGAGCAAAATGCGCCGCGCTCAGGATCGGATGACAGCGACAAAGCCCTACGCGCAAAAAATGCGTGAGATGGTGGCCCACATCGCAGCCGCTAATTCTGAATACCGTCATTCATACCTTGTCGATCGCCCGGTCAAGCGTGTGGGTGTGATCGTCGTCTCGACAGATCGCGGCCTGTGCGGTGGCTTGAACGTCAATTTGTTCAAGCGCGCGCTCGGGGTTCTTCGTGAGTTCGAAGAACAAGATATCGAAGTGGATGTTTGTCTGTTTGGTCGCAAGGCCGGTAGCTATTTCAAACGTCTCAACTGCAATATCGTCGCCGAGGCCTCTGGTCTGGGAGACGCGCCAGAGATCAACGACATCATGGGTGCTATCTCAGTCATGCTGCAAGCGCATGCTGACGGCAAGATAGACCAGCTGTTGTTGATTCAGAACGAATTCGTCAACACCATGACGCAGCAGTCTGAAACGGTGCAATTGATTCCGGTCAAAGCCCCTGAAGACGAACTGGCATCCAAGCACTGGGATTATATCTATGAGCCCGATGCTAAGGACGTTATAGACGGTGTGATGACTCGCTACATAGAGTCATTGGTCTACCAAGGTGTTGTTGAGAACGTAGCTTGTGAAATGGCAGCTCGAATGGTCGCAATGAAGTCGGCCTCTGATAACGCGGGAACGCTTATCGGCGAATTGCAGCTGGTTTACAACAAAGCCAGACAAGCAGCGATCACGCAAGAGATTTCCGAAATAGTCGGCGGTGCGGCGGCGGTTTCCTAGTGAAACTTCCACTGCCTCCACGCATAAATAATTTGAATTTTCCAGGAGAACCAACATGAGTTCTGGAACGATCGTAGAAGTCATTGGTGCTGTAATCGACGTGGAATTTCCACGCGACTCTGTACCGAAGGTATACGACGCCTTGAACGTCACCGAAGCCAACCTAGTGCTCGAAGTACAGGGTCAGCTGGGCGACGGTGTAGTGCGTACGATTGCCATGGGCTCGTCCGACGGTCTTCGTCGCGGCTTGGCCGTTGAGAATACTGGTGCCCCTATCTCTGTGCCTGTTGGCCAGAAGACATTGGGTCGCATTATGGACGTACTCGGTAACCCAGTAGATGAGGCCGGCGACATCGGCGCTGAGCAGAGCTGGGCGATTCACCGTGAAGCACCATCCTACGCCGAGCAATCCGGTTCAACCGAACTGCTCGAAACTGGCATCAAAGTCATCGACTTGCTTTGCCCCTTTGCGAAGGGTGGCAAGGTTGGCCTGTTTGGTGGTGCGGGTGTAGGTAAGACCGTCAACATGATGGAGCTTATCCGTAACATCGCGATTGAGCATTCGGGTTTCTCCGTGTTCGCCGGTGTAGGTGAGCGTACTCGTGAAGGTAACGATTTCTACCACGAGATGACTGATTCAAAAGTTATCGACAAGGTATCTCTCGTCTACGGTCAGATGAATGAGCCTCCAGGCTGTCGTCTTCGTGTTGCTCTGACTGGCTTGACCATGGCAGAGTTTTTCCGTGATGAAGGTCGTGACGTACTGTTGTTCGTTGACAACATTTACCGTTACACCTTGGCGGGAACCGAGGTATCTGCACTGTTGGGCCGTATGCCTTCAGCGGTAGGTTATCAGCCAACTCTGGCGGAAGAGATGGGTGTTCTTCAAGAGCGCATCACCTCTACCAAGACGGGTTCTATCACATCTATCCAAGCGGTATACGTACCTGCGGATGACTTGACTGACCCCTCGCCAGCTACAACCTTTGCTCACTTGGATGCAACCGTTGTACTGTCTCGTGATATCGCGTCACTGGGTATCTACCCTGCGGTTGACCCACTGGACTCTACCAGCCGTCAGCTCGACCCACTGGTTGTAGGTCAGGAGCACTATGACACCGCTCGTTCAGTGCAGAACACGCTTCAGCGCTACAAAGAACTGCGCGACATCATCGCCATCTTGGGCATGGACGAACTGTCTGAAGAAGACAAAATGCTCGTCTACCGCGCTCGTAAGATTCAGCGTTTCTTGTCTCAGCCTTTCTTCGTTGCCGAGGTTTTCACCGGAGCACCTGGCAAGTACGTATCCCTCAAGGACACCATTAAGGCGTTCCAGGGTATCGTTGCAGGCGAATACGACGACCTTCCCGAACAAGCCTTCTACATGGTTGGCTCTATCGACGAAGCCGTGGAGCGCGCCAAGAGCATGTAAGGGGGTTGCGTCATGGCAACTATAAATGTGGAAATAGTCAGCGCAGAACGCGAGATCTTCAGTGGCGAGGCCGATATGGTTGTCGCTGCTGCGGAAGCGGGTGATGTCGGTGTTGCAGCCGGTCACGCAGCTTTTATCTCGCGCCTCCGCGCAGGTGAGATCCGGGTACTGCACAACGATGGCGAAGAAGATTCAATCTTCGTCACTGGCGGTATTTTGGAAGTACAGCCCACGCAAGTAACGGTTTTGGCCGATACTGCAGAGCGCAACGACGACATCGATGAGGCGCAAGCCGAAGACGCTCGTCGACGTGCAGAAGAGATGATGCAGGGCGGTGGGGATATAGACCTCGCGGCCGCGCAGCGTGATTTGGTGCAAGCCACTGCGCGTTTGCACTACATCAAGAAACTTCGCAGCAAGCGCTAAGACCTCTCGTAGGTCGATCAAAAAGGAGCCACTCGGGCTCCTTTTTTTTGCGTTGAATATCGCCAATGGTCATTGGGTTTCTGTAGGTGTTTACTGTCTTGCAACAAATAACGTTCCTCGGTCCAACTGAAGGGGCTCGATAGCTTTTGCACATAATTTCTGGCGTTTGAAAGCGCTTGTTCTTTATCAAACTCATCATTTCTACTGCAGCGCCCGTCGAACGGAACAATAAGCCGATACTCTATTGTTTAGCTCAAATCATGAATTGAGTACTCCAAATATCGTTGAATACGCCAGTTTTTGGAGCCTATCCAAAACCACATTTACATCTGAGATTGTCAGTACACAAATCTTAAATGAAATGTTTATAGACGCGATAAGTACTTGATTAATACCGCGGTTTGAAGCGGGCAATGTTCCGCCTAAAAAATCCTCAAGTGTCTGAAATTCTGCACACTTTTATAGCTTACGCCCTCTAGAATTAACTCGAACTATCCTTTTCTAGCTGTCTGCCGATACCAGCTAGGTCACTGAATACTAAGCCTTCAATCACAGGGTTAACATGAGCTTATCAATTGTAATTTTGGCAGCAGGCAAGGGGACGCGGATGAATTCTGCGCTACCCAAAGTGCTCCAACCCTTGGGCGACAGGCCCATGCTGCAGCACGTTATCGATACTGCATCAAAACTCAATCCGTCACGCATCTGTGTGGTTATTGGGCACGGCGCGGAGAGTGTGCGTGAGCGCATAACTTCACCCGTCGAATGGGTGATGCAGACTGAGCAAAAGGGCACCGGTCACGCGGTTCAGCAAGCTCTGCCTAATATCCCCGAGAACGACAACGTGCTGGTCTTGTACGGAGACGTACCGCTGACTCGGCTAGAAACGCTCACCGCACTGACCCAACTCGATGACGGATTGGGCCTGCTCACGGTTGACCTAGATGATCCCCGAGGCTATGGCCGCATTGTTCGTGAGAACGGTGAAGTGGTTGCTATCGTCGAAGAGAAAGACGCCGACGAAGAGCAGCGAGCTATCAAAGAGACCAACACCGGCATCTTGTCTGGCCGCTGTGGCGTCTTGAACGATCTGCTGTCGATGACTGACAGCAACAACGCCCAAGGTGAGTACTATCTCACGGATGTCTTTGCTCTTGCCCACGAGAAAGGCATCGCCATTCACACAGCACAGGCGAGTGATGAATGGGAAGTTTCGGGTGTCAATAACAAAGATCAGCTGTCGGTACTAGAGCGCCAGTACCAGAGCCTGCAAGTGCAAGCGCTGCTAGACGCCGGCGTGACAGTCAAAGATCGCCAGCGATTGGATATACGTGGAACGGTTGCTACCGGCAAAGACGTCTGCTTAGACGTCGGAGTAGTGCTTGAGGGGGATGTGAAGCTTGGCGATAACGTCAGCATCGGCCCCTATTGTGTGATTAAAAACGCCACCATTGAAGCCGGAACAACCATAGCTGCTCATACGGTCATTGAAGATGCCCAGGTCGGTGGAGAGTGTAAGGTCGGACCATTTGCTCGCCTGCGCCCCGGTGCCAAGCTCAGTGGCAAAAATAACGTCGGCAACTTTGTAGAGATCAAAGCCTCTACGATTGGACTGGGTAGCAAGGTTAATCACCTCTCTTACGTTGGCGATGCTGAGTTGGGTGAGCGCGTCAACGTCGGTGCCGGAACCATCACATGCAACTACGACGGGGCGAACAAGCACAAGACGGTTTTAGGGGATGATGTGTTTGTCGGCTCTAACTCTTCGTTGGTGGCTCCCATCGCCGTTGGTGATGGAGTGACCGTGGGTGCGGGTAGCACCTTGTCCAAAGATGTTGGTGATGGGGCGTTGGCCTTCACACGCGCAAAGCAAAAGACAATTGACAACTGGCCGCGGCCGACAAAGAACAAAGGATAATCTGAGTTATGTGTGGAATTATTGGGGCACTGGCCAACCGTGATGTGACGCCTATTTTGGTAGAGGGTCTGCGACGCCTCGAGTACCGCGGCTACGATTCTGCCGGTGTGGCAGTTTTAGAAAATGGCGAAATCGCACGCGTTCGCGCCATGGGTAAAGTAGCTGAGCTGGCCAAGGCATTGACCAATACACCGGTCAACGGTCGTATCGGTATCGCCCACACTCGCTGGGCAACGCATGGCTCTCCGTCAGAAGCCAACGCGCACCCACACAACGGCGGTGACAAAATCACGCTGGTGCACAACGGCATCATCGAAAACCACGAAGAGCTACGCGAGAAGCTGCGTGCCGATGGCTATACCTTCACCTCTGAGACTGACACTGAAGTTGTTGCGCATCTGGTGGATCAAGAGCTCAAAGCTTGTGGCGATTTCAAACAGGCAGTGCGCAATACAGTAACCAAGCTCAGCGGTGCCTACGCGCTTGCCATCATCAATAAAGATGAGCCCGATCGCATTCTCGCTGTGCGTTGCGGTAGCCCCTTGCTGCTAGGGGTTGGTGTCAAAGAGTACTTTCTCGCTTCTGATACCTCGGCGCTGATTCCGGTGACCCAACAGTTTGTTTATCTGGAAGAAGGCGACCTGATGGACATCACCCGCGACGGTTACGATATCGAGACCGCTGAAGGTGTACCCGTCGAGCGTGAGCTCAAACGCTCTGAGTTGAGCGACTTCTCTACCGATAAAGGCGAGTACAAACACTACATGCTCAAAGAGATTTACGAGCAGCCTACGGCTATTCGTAAAACGATTGAAGGCGCGGTGTCGGCGAGTTCGCTG
The DNA here is from genome assembly GCA_049607125.1 of Granulosicoccaceae bacterium. Lineage (GTDB taxonomy): Bacteria > Pseudomonadota > Gammaproteobacteria > CALCKW01 > CALCKW01 > CALCKW01. The sequence goes on from JBMYWE010000002.1 coordinate 23,967, forward strand.
ACACTCGACAGCATTGGCTCAATTGACCAAGCCACTCTGGCACGAGTCAAAAACATCCACCTCGTTGCTTGTGGCACCAGCTCGTATGCAGCCGGGGTTGCGCGCTACTGGATCGAGGATTTGGCAGGCGTGCCCGCTTCGGTAGAAATCGCCAGCGAGTACCGCTATCGCAAGGTGGCCGTGCCCGAGGATACTTTGTACATCACCTTGTCGCAGTCGGGCGAGACGGCCGATTCAATGGCGGCACTCGAAGAGACCAAAAACAACCCCAACTACATTGCATCTCTGGCAGTTTGTAATGTGCCAGAGAGCAGCATGACGCGCGTGGCAACCGCCACCTTGCTGACCAAAGCGGGCACAGAAATCGGCGTGGCCTCGACCAAAGCCTTCACCACACAGCTTGCTGCACTGTTGATTTTCACTGGCATGCTCGCCCGTGCCAAGGGTATCAACGGCGACACCGAGAAAAAAATTGCCGAAGGCCTCAATGCACTGCCCAGCTTGATCGAGCAAGTGTTGGGTATGGACCCCGCCATCGAGCATATTTCTGAAGACTTTGTCGAGAAGCACAACGCTATCTTCCTGGGTCGTGGTCCGTTCTATCCTATCGCTATGGAGGGTTCTCTGAAGCTCAAAGAAATCTCCTACATTCACGCCGAAGGATACCCTGCGGGCGAGTTGAAACACGGCCCACTGGCACTCATCGACAACGATATGCCAGTTGTCGCGGTCGCGCCCAATGACCAACTGTTAGAGAAACTTAAAGCCAATTTGGAAGAGGTGCGCACACGCGGCGGTCAGCTCTATGTAATGGCGGAAGAAGGTTCGGACATTCAGGATGCTGAAGGTTTCAAGATCCTGCGAGTGCCACACTGTCCAGAAGTGGTGGCACCGATAGTTTTTACTGTCACGGTTCAGTTGTTGTCTTATCACGTAGCGGTGATGCGTGGCACCGATGTAGACCAGCCACGAAACTTGGCCAAATCGGTGACTGTCGAGTAAGTGAATCGAGAATAGACTTCTCGAAAACGACAAGGCCG
>JBMYWE010000002.1:25016-25240 GCA_049607125.1 Granulosicoccaceae bacterium
GCGCTAAGAGCGCGGCCTTATTTGCTAGCGCAGGCGAGTATTACTCGGCCGAGCTGCGGGCCACCATTGTCTTTCCGGCGACCAGAGCAATCGTCGTAGTGACTGGCACTACTTCGATATTCAGCGCCTTTAATCGTGGCAGCTCACGGCGTAAGACTTTGATCGTGCTGGGGCGTGGATGACCAATTGCCACGGCGTGTCCGTGGCGCAGTGCAATGTTAATC
>JBMYWE010000003.1:0-8599 GCA_049607125.1 Granulosicoccaceae bacterium
GGCGCGCGAGAATTTTGGTTGTGGCTCCTCGCGTGAGCACGCTGTGTGGGCGCTGGACCAACAGGGCTTTCGCTGTGTTATTGCTACAAGTTTCGCTGACATTTTCTACAACAACAGCTTTAAATCCGGCTTTTTGCCTGTACAGCTGAGCGAAGAGCAGATGGATGTGCTGTTTGCTGAGTGTGAGGAGCAAGGGGGCTACGAGCTAACGGTCGACCTAGATGCGCAAACGGTCACGACGCCGGGTGGCCAATGCTTTGGTTTTGAAATAGATGCTTTTCGAAAAAACAACTTGCTCAAGGGCCTAGACGATATCGGCCTGACGCTGCAGCATGCGGATGAGATTCGTGCCTATGAGGAAAAGCGCGCCGAGCAAACGCCTTGGTTGTTTACTCAGCTCTGACCATTCTCTTTTAAAGCACCAATCGGTGTAAGCCTGATAGCCGCTGTTTTCCGACAGCGGCTTTTTTTATGGTCGTTGAGAAAACGACCTTGCCTGTTCGTTGTCAGGTCTAGGGCAACTCAGTGAGAGACAACATGAATAGGTGGGATAGAGGCTTGGCGGTGCCCTTGATGATAGTCATCGCTCTAGCGTCGAGCGTGGGTTTGTCTGTAGTGTCGGCGAATGAGTCGCGTATTCAGGATTTCGCCGTCTATGTTCCACAGGCGCCGGTGGATTGCGAGCTCGACGATCCTTGGCGCGCAGGGCGTTGGCGTCTGAAGCGTGGTGGTGCTATTCCGTCGGGAGGGTGCCTGTCGCTGAGCTACACACTAAATGCTGAGTCCTATGCCTTGCTGTTATACGAATCTCCTTCAGGAGAATGGGTGCGATTCAGCCCTGAGCAATGTGCGGGTGAGCGATTTCCGGTGCACGCGGCAGGTGAGCATTGGTATCCGCGAAAACTAGATCAGCGTGAACGTCTTCTATTGTTGGACGAGACTCCAGGGTTTGAGCGATTTCATTTGCTGGTGTTCAGCGCAGAGCAAGTGGCCAGAGGTGCAATGGATGACTGGCTGGCACTGCCATCGCTTGAGAAGCAGTGCTCTACGGCTGGCTCAAGTGTCCAAAATTCGAATCAATTCAACGCTAGGCTCAGAAGTGGCAGCGATGATATCGACCGAGCGACGCTCGAGATTGAGCACTACTGAACTTGGCAATTAGGTCAAAAATGTACCTTCAACCCACAAGATCAGTTCGAAATTTCATCATTCACGATCTGATGTTCGTTACCATAAGAGGAGGTCAAGAATCCGGCCTGAGGAAAAATGCTTTGCTTTTGAATTCAATTACTTGGCGTGCTGTTCTCCTGGGATTGCTATGCGCCCTAGGTGCCCATTCGGCCCAGGCTAAAGCTGTGGCCTTGCTGGTGGGGGTGGGAGACTATCTTGACGCGCAGCTGGATATCCCGGGCGTTGAGCAAGATTTGGCCAAGGCCGAGCAAATGGTGCAGAGCTTGGGTGTGCCGGCCTCTGCTACCGTGACACTTTATAACGGGCAGGCCACCGTTGCCGCCGTGGAAGCGCAGTTGGCAGTCTGGGCCGATCAGCTCAACCCTGGCGACCAAGCGTATATTTATTTCTCTACCCACGGGTTGCAACTGGCCGATCAAAACGGTGACGAGCCAGACGGGCGCGATGAAGCCCTCGCACTGGCGGATTTTCGTGTGTTTGGTACAGGCAAGCAGAGTGAGGTCACTGGTGTCTTGCGGGATGATCGTTTGGGCGAGCTATTGGCGGCTCTGCCAAATGATCGCACGCTGATTATCGCTGATACTTGTCACAGTGGCAGCATTGGCAAGAGCCTCGACGATGTGCTCAGCCGGGTGGGCAAATTTATTCAAATGCCGAGTTGGTTACTCGGGCAGGGGCGAGCCTCAACGAGCGTGCCGCTAGCTGAACTACAGCTACCCGGGGTTGTATTGTTGTCGGCTGCAGCCGATGGCGAATTGGCCGATATTGATGAAAGCGGAAGCGTATTTACCCGCGCTCTTCAAGAGAGTCAACTGAACCCTGAGCAAGACAACGCTTGGTGTTGGTTTCAACGGGCGCGCAGTCGTGTGCGTCGTCAAACTGCCGGTGTGCAGTGGCCACAGTTTAGCGGGGATTTTATCCAGTCTATTTCACCTCTGCAGGGAGAGGACACTGGGATGTTTGGCGTTGCTTTGACTCAGGCGTGCAGCTCCTCAGCGGGTTTTTCTGTTTCAGTTCAAACCACTCGTTCGGGGGCCAGTCTGCTGGCTCAATCAGAGCAGCCAGGTTGGGTGACGGCGGTGTCGGTACGCCAACACAGAGATGGTCTGCGGTTCAAATCCAGCGGCAGTCGTTGGCATCATGGACGCGGTGGTGAAACTCGGCTGGCGAGATTGAGCTCCAGCACAAGCAAACACTCGGGTGCCTGGGTGTTTTGGACTGCCGACGGTGTAGAGTTGCCGCGCCACCGTGGAGACTTTTCGCTGATGTGGCAGGCCTTGCAAACTCTTTCGGTTGATCAGTGGGCCAGCGCTTTTGTGAGAGAGGTGGATCTCCATGGGCGCTGAGTTGTTGGCTCGGGCGGCCCTCATGTGCTTTTCGCTGCTGTTTAGTACAGGGTTGTTGGCCAAGGTGAGCACAGAGGGGCATGGCGCCGAGTTTCGGCAGGGCGGATTGTACGCGCTGTACGCTGAAAATCGCCGCTTGGGACTGCCAAATTTCATCACCGAAGATTTGCTTTTGCAGGCCTATAGCCTGTTGCGTGCGCGGCAGTTGCAACGCCTGGAGCGCGAGCGTTTGCTGCCCGCGCTGGAATCTGCACTTCTGGCGCTTGAACAACTGATAGCTCAAAACCCTAGCGTCTCCTCCGCACGGGTGATTCAATATATTGCACTAGTACAAGCCCTGGTCTCGGGCCAGAACCGAATAGACGGTGAAGCACCGCTGCAGCGCGAGCTCAATCAGATTCGCGATGCATCTGGCGTGCAGCACTCACCGCTCTGGGGATACGCCTTGGACTACAGCCAATTCAAACCAACCGGCCCCTATGCGCACGACCCCGACCTCAATCGCTATTTTATTGCTAGTCGCTATGCCAGCAGCGTGCTGTTTGCTGTTGTGCCCAGCGCAGCGACCGGCGTTACCCAAGCACAGGCCGACGTTTTTGCGCAGCAGGCGATAGAGCTGTCGAGGCTGTTGTTGCATCCTTCGGTCGCTGATCACTATACACAGCTGACCGACTTATTGGATTGGCAGTTTGGTCCGTCAGATGATCTGCAAGCGCAGGACATTACCCAGATTTCTGCTCAGCCTGGGCAGCGTTTGAGTGACTTGTTGCGAGCCGAGGCCCAGATGCGTGACAAGGTGCCTACGGTAGTTTCGCAAGTGCTGATGAGTGACAAACTTGAAGTCGGTCTCAGTGCAACGCAAGCGCTGACGGGCTGGCGTTTGTTGCCAGCACGCCGGGCTCCGCATGCGCAAGCCATGCAGCGCCTTGTGACGAGTGATGCTTCAACTCTGCGTTGGACTTGCAAACAGTGTTCTCAACCACCGCTGTCGAGCGCGGCATCTGGTGCTTGGTACAAGACATACCCCAGCTACCGTGAGCTGATGGCGGCACTGGGCAGTCAGGCGGCTGAAACTTGGGTAGAGCAAAGCGGATTGTCGAGCTATAGCGACTACGGGAAACGCCTGCAACAAGTCGCGCAATTGCAACAACAAAGCACGGGGCTAGCAGCACAGCAGTTGCAAGTCTTGCGCGCGGCGTTTACAGCCGATGATTCTCAGCAGGCCTTGCATTCAGGGGCTGGTTTCTGGCTCTGGCAGCGCTATTTGTCGCAGCTTTATCAAAAGCAGTCGAGCACGCCGTTTCGCAAAGGTTTATCGCTGGAGAGTAGCGTGCGCGAGGGCGCCAGCATTTCGGTCAATGTTCACTTGTACAACGTACTGGCTGATCTCGCTCTCAATCACGCCGAGCAAGAAAACGACGCGGTGTGGGTGGAGTTTGCAAATTTGGTGCAGCGCTGTGCCCAAATTAGTAAGCAGGTGGGCGATAAATACGCGTTGGATTGGCAACAGCAAGTTTTTCTCAATGGGTTAGACCGCCGGTTGCAGGCACTGACTGGACACAATGATTTGCCCATTGTGTCGGAGTTGCATAAAAACTATCGGGAGCGCCAAGTTTTGCAGTTGGGCTTGGACTATCCCTTGGTTAGTTGGCGTGGTGAGGCTCGTGGTGGGCGTTTTCAGGTGCGTGAATTTAGGCGCCCACTGGGCTTGAGCCTCAATAGCAGCCAGTGGCGAGAGCTGCTTGCCAGCGAAGGTGCAAAGTGATGCAAATGGGTTTTAAATATTTCAATGTAGCGGTAACAATAGTGGCCGTGGCCTTTGGGTTCACGAGCGCTGCGTTGCATGCTGCAGATAAAGCACTGCTTATTGGTGTGGGGCAATACGCCAACAGCGATAACAACTTGCCAGGTATCGCGCTCGATCTCAAAGTGATACGCGGTGTAGCGCGCCAAATGGGCTATGCCGAGGAGAACATCCTACAGTTGCAAGATAGCGAAGTGACCGCTGATCGAGTCAGGCGCGCTGTGCGCGAATGGTTGGTCAAAGATGTGTCGGCGGATGACAGAGTTTTGATCTATTACTCTGGCCATGGCTCGCAAGTGGAAGACCAAAATGGCGACGAGCGAGATGGCTACGATGAAGTGCTGACTATGCATGATCTTGCCATCCAAGACGGCGACTACACAGGCGTTTTGCGCGACGATGATTTCAATCAGCTGTTAGCCGAAATCCCCAGTGAGCGTCTTGTGGTGGTGGTTGACGCCTGCTGCAGCGGCACAGCTGTGCGTAGCCACACGCTGAGTCATAGCGCCTATCCAGAGCAGGACTTTGTCGTAAAGTCTCGCGGTTGTCGCTCTGTGCCCGACGATAATGCTTCGGGCTTTGCCGATCTAGAAGCGATCGAAGGTTTGGTGTATCTCGCTTCGGCGCAAGATGGGGAGGAGTCCTTGGCGAGCGCACGGGGGAGCTTGTTTACGCTAGCCCTACAGCAAGCGGTGCAGGAAGGTAAAAACTCAAGCCCTGAATCGTTGCTCGCTGCCACCAAACAGACACTGGCCCACAGCGTGCCAAAGTCTCATCGGTTTCACCCGAATCTTATCGGCGACCCGGAGCTGCTCCAGGACAAAGGGCTTTTTTTGGCCGAAATCGGAGAGGGGAGGGCCGAGAGGCCTAGCCTAGGTTGGGATGAGTGGTCTTCATTGGTCAAGACGGCTGAGCCCTTGCAAGTGCAGCCATCGCAGGAGTTCTACACCGATGGGCAGAAGCTCGAGCTCGAGATCGAGCTGCCTGATGCAGGTTATCTAAATATCGTGGCCGTCAATGCCGACGATCAAGTAGTCGTGCTATTTCCCAATGCCTACCATCAAGACAATCGCTATCAGGCCGGGGTGGTCGAGTTGCCCGAAGAGGGGTTTAACTGGCCCGCAGGAAAACCCTATGGAGATTCGCTGATTGTCAGTTTGTTCAGCCATGAGCCCATTAATCTGTTTGAAGGTAGCCACCAGCGGGATGCGCAGGGTAAGGCCCTAGGTGTCTTTCTCCGGCCCGAAACGGCAGACGCTGAAAAGCTGCGCATGCTCTCCGATGAAGGCGGTGCCAATCTCAGGGCCAGTGCCTTAATATTAACCGTGTGCGAGACCGAAGATTGTTAGTTTTGCGTACAACGGATTGGATGGGAGCAAAATACGAATGAAAAAGCAGTTGTTAAAACTGATGTGCACAACCCTGGCGCTACTGGGTGGTTGCGTGAGCAGCGGAGGCGGCTCGTCTACGTCTGCCGATAGCCAACTATGTGACGGTCAGCAGATCGAGACGCTGACCTCGCACGAGCAAAATCGCGAGGGAGAGTACACCACCACGAGAGACGTGATAACGGGTGAGTGCATTGAGCCTGAAGAGCAGCTCAAACGGGGGTTTGAGGTAGTCATCGATGATCCGGGCAATTCTGTCGATCTCGCGGTGGCCAAACAGCGCTTCGATCGAGACGAAGAGCTGATTTCTCTGCCCAGCGGTGGGCAAGCCCTGCGTTGGACCGACACGTTTGAAAGCTTGTTTAGAGATTCGTCTTTTACCAACAACGATAACTCGTTCTATACCGGTGGAGTTCAACTTGATATTGAGTTTTTAATCAGCGAAGACGGTTATTTCAGAGCGACGACCATCGCCGATGAGGATGCTGATCATCTGGCAATTTTTGGCACCGTCACCGGGCAAGTCAATTATTTGAGTTTTGATGGTGCGCCTCTGCGTGAAAGCTTTTATGCGCGAACCGGCGCGCGCTCTCGCTACAACTCGAATATACAACAGGCAAATTTTCTGGCGCATATGCTGGCCAACAGCTACGCCACTTTGGCCCGCGCTGGCGCGATGACTCAGCCGCTGGCCAACCACGCAGAGCTTTTTGATCAAAGCCCCACCACAATAAAAAGCTATTTCAAGCGAGTGGTGTTTGTTATCCGCAGTTTTATCTACCACAACCGTACTGATTACCCGGCCCTCGAAGCGCTGGAGTACCCTGTGGTCGAGACTTGGAACGAGGATTGGTCTCCCTTTGGCAACACTGATCGAGACCCTGCTGAGACGTTGATGACCCGCAGTTACAACATCGACTACGAAGACGGGCCGAGCGGTGACTCCCTGACTTATCTCGAAACTTGGCATGGATCGCATCACATTGGCGCGACTAGTCGCATTCGAGCGGTCGGTCACTACGGTGGCGATTTCACCGCCTCTCACAGCGCCACCGAACCCGGCAGTAGCTTTTCCATCGATTGCTCAGCCAGCGCTGGCGCCTGCGAATTGAGCACCGCGCGCAACGCAGGTGTGGCGGCTTATGTAAAAGGTTTTGCGCCGACTCGCGTTGAAATGGAACTCAACAACAATTGGGCGCTGGGGCACACGGCCGTAGTAATCGCTAGTTTTTCTGATTGGGATACGCAAGATAGAACAGAATCCCCCGCGCGCAACAACCCCAATCCGCTTTGGGGTGTTATCCCAGTGGGAAACTGGTAACCCTGCGATGACGCGTATTGCAGAGGTTGGTGTTTTGCGAAAAAACAACAAGCACCTGATGTGTTTCCTCGGCTTGAGCCTGGTGTGTGGTCTGCTGGCTGCAGGCAGTGTGTCGGCTCAGGATGCTACTCGAGGTGTAGAGCGAATCGAGGGCGCTGGCGCAGCTGGTCCGCTGTTAGCTGATCACTACAGCGCCAGTTATGCGCTGTTGATCGGGGTTGACGAATATCAACACGGCGGCTGGGATCGTTTGCCCACGGTTCCACAAGAGCTCGCTGCTGTTGAATCCATGCTGCTGCGACAGGGCTTTGAGGTAGAGACGTTGAGCAACTTGTCGGGGCGGGAGTTGATGAACCGCCTGACCGATTTTGTCGCGGACAAAGGCTATGACGAAAACAACCGCTTGCTGGTGTACTTTTCGGGGCATGGTGAGACCGTGGAGCTATCTCGAGGTCGGCAAATGGGTTATTTTGTACCCGCGGATGCTCCGCCCTACGGTGTGGATAAACGTGGTTTTGTGACGCGCGCTATCGATGAATCGCGTGATGGCAATGGCCAAAGAGATCCGCTCTAAACATGCGTTGTTTGTCTTTGATAGCTGCTTCTCAGGGTCTATTTTTCAGTCGCGCAGCTTTGGCCACACGAATGGCCGCTCTCTGGAGCGTTTGCTGACAAAACCTGTTCGCTACTTTATTACGTCGGGCAGCGCCTTTGAGACTGTCCCTTCTGATAGTGCCTTCACCCGCGCTTTTGTCGACTCCTTCGAATCGGGTGCGGCGGATTTAAACCGAGACGGCTATGTCACCAGTACCGAGCTTGGCTTGCACTTAACGCAAAATGTTCGCCTCGGCGAGCAGACACCACAACACGGCAAAATAAATAATTACGAACTGTCGCAAGGGGATATCGTCTTTGCCTCGCTGGCGACTCCAGGCCTTGATGCTCAGTCCGAACAGCTCTCGACGCAGGCGATTATGCAGGAGTTTCGCCTGCGCGCGGAGCTGAGTTATTGGGAAAGCTTACAGTTGACACCGAGCCTAGCGGGCTATGAGGAGTATCTGCGCAGATACCCCGATGGACAGTTCGTGGTGCTGGCGCAGCAAGAGCGAGAGAGACGACAAAACCAGGCCGATACCCAGGAGGCCTTGTCTTCTGCTGTTCGCGTGGGCATGGCGCCGACCAAGATGATCATCACCTCAGTGCATTGGTCGGGTGACTGGAGCAGTCAGTCGGCTGTGAGTCGCTCGGTGGAGGCTGTGATGCGCACTCGCTTGGAGCGGCGTGGGGTTGAGCCGCAGGCCTTGAGCACTCAACGCAGCAGTGGCTCTTGGATAAAGCGCAAGCGCGCAACTTACGGCATAGACCGCCGTGTGTTTGAGCATGTGACCAAACCCGAACAGGGCATTATGGGGTTTGTGGTTCGTATGCGCGATGACAACACCAAGGGGGAGTTGCAGTTTGTCTACTCTTCGGGTGCACCCGAGACCTTGAGTAAACGCTATTATTTTAACAGCGAATACAGCTTGAAACGGGCGATTAACAAAGCCTT
>JBMYWE010000003.1:8609-23794 GCA_049607125.1 Granulosicoccaceae bacterium
ATCAAGTGCTCGAACCCGCATTAGATGTAGTAGCGCGCTAAGATTTAGTGCCGCTAGAGTCGATTGTTGTGTCTGGGTCCGCAGCGTGGTCCTGCTGCCTCGATAGTTTTAAAGTGTGCCGTACTTCTTTTCTTCTTGGGCAGAATCTAAAAGCTGCCTGCGGGTATTCCCAGTTGCCTTATGGGTAGTCATAAGTTGTTTGTCATGGGCATCACTTAATCATCTGGGGTGAATTTCCCTACCAAGTAGCAAGCTATTCAACGCTCGTGCAGTTTTTTTACCTGCCACCATCGAAAATCAGGTAGATTTATCGGCTAACACAGGCTTGTTGGCGGTCGCAATTTGTTGTTTCGGGCCACTGACTAGGCTGAACTAAAACTGTATGGCGGCAAACGATGGATTGGTTGGAAAAGCTTTATTCAAAGCAATGGACTCACAGGTTTCTCAGTCGCGCGACCAAGCACTATGGTCACTTAGAAGACTTGCAAACCCTCGCCGAAGACGCGGCGTCTATGACCGCGATGAAGCTCAGTGGTTACACCGAAGAAGAGGCCACCGATGCACTGATTCTATCGGTGTTTAAAAATGCTTTGACCGATTGCGTGCGCGAGCGCCACGGCTTCCCGAGACCGCGCAAGTGGCTGGAAGATCTCGGTAATATCGGTCGTCGTCTGTTTAGATTGATTTGTCTAGAGTCGAAAACGCGTCAACAGGTGGCGGACTGGGTGCAAACAGAAACTGACAGCAGCGGGCAAATTCCTGGTGATGCCCCGACAGTTGCAGATGCTCAAGCGCTGGCTCAGAGCATTTTTGACCAGATGCAGCAGGCGCAGGAGTGCGCGCCATGGCGGCGTAAAATGGAACGCGATACCGGAGAAGAAGAGGGTGCCGCTTCTCCTTTCCTACACCTCTCCGAGCCAAGAGGTACGCCTGAGGATGAAGCCGCCTTCGACCAAATCCGCCACTTTGTCGAGGCCGTCTCCGGGGCTGCGGATGCAGGCGGAACCTCTGAACGGGATCGAAGGCGCATGCACCAGCTCGCCGATCGCACTTGGGAGTCGCTAGGTTTGGATGCACAAGACCGGCTCGTGATGAACGCCTACCTCGGCCGGGGCTTGGCGCACAGCGGCTCAGCCGCGAGTGAGTTGACTGAGCAAGAAATGGCTTTGGATCTAGGGCTCTCCGTCCCAAAAATCAGGAATAGGCGTAAAAAAGTTCTTGAGGCCATGCGAGAACTGTTTTCATAAGTATTTGTTTTTATATATTTAGATTGGTTTTTTGACAAAAGTCCTAGTGTTGGCAACATTTGCGAACTCGCTGTCCGTTTTGCATGGGGAGCGCGCTCAATCATCGTGGCGGGCTAGACAGAGAAAATGCAATTGATTTGCGTCGCTTCTCAGGCGCGAATGCAAGGGACTAGACATGAATACAGACTCACAGACGCGCGAATGGCTATTTGCTCTGGCCGCCTCAAAATTGGCGGCCGGTGAAGTTCGAGGCGAGAGGCCGAGCCTAGTTGAGATCGAAAAATGGAGACTGGGCAAGTTACAGCAGACGCGTGCGCGCGAGGTACTGAGTTATGTGGCGCACGATGAGCAGTGCCACACCCAGTGGAGAGAGCTGTGCGCGGAGCAGCGTTGGTTGGACAGCTACAATGAGGGTGCGATCTGTGACCAACCAAATCCTCAAAGCGTTACTGAGCTCAAACAAACGCCCGGCTGGTTGGGCGGGGTAGCTGCTCGACTAGGCCTCGCAGCTGGCCGTCGGCCTCGTTGGGCCTCAGGAGTGGCTGCGGCTCTGTTTGCGCTTTTAGTCATCCCTGTAGTTTTTCTTCCAAGCGATGACCCATTTGCAGAGACTTACCTGCAACAAGTGGGCGCAGCAGAGCAACTGCTCGGAGTGGAATATCCGCCTGTCTTGGGTCGCTTGACCAAGGCAATCGGCTCTCTGGATGGCACGGTGAAAGATCAAGACAAACTGCAGTTTCAGATGGGCCTTTCAGCCGCCGCAGCAGGTGTGCCCGCGATCGAAGACGAGCGCTGGGCGGCTTGGCGGGACAGCTTGCCTCCCTCGATTGATTGCAACGAATCAAGCTCGGAACACTGTTCTTCAACCGGTATACGCAATCAAGCACTCGGTAGTTGGAGCCTGGTGACGTCCTTGGCATGTGGCTCCGGTGCGCACAGCGAACCTTTCTGGGAGCAGCAGGCCGCGGCGCTGCAGGCGTTGACTGAGAAAGCGGTGCCCGCCGATCACTTTCTCGCTTTGCGCTTGCAAAAACCCCTTCCCTACACCCGTGTGCAGCTCTGTGCAATGGCGACGGGATTGCTGGGTCAGGGTGGTTGAGGTGACCCGAGTTAGGAATTGCTTGCCACTGGTGCTAGGCGCCACCTGCACACTATTTTCTATCTCGGCGCTCGCGAATTCATTGTGCCAAGCGGAGATGGATCGCTTTAATGCTCTGCCCGCAGAGTTTGACACGGCTTTCATCAACAAGGCTTTGAGCGAGATTGAGAGCAGCCAATCGTGTAGCGACAGCGAGAAAAGCCTTGCGCGCAGAGCCACCGCTAATCGTTTGTTTAGGCTCGCGTATCGAGGGGTCAAGGAAGGCATGGAGGAGTCAGAGATAGACGCGCTGTTGCAGCAATCTGAGGCGGTGGCGCCCACCTGGCGAACCCTCAGTTACACCGCAACCCGCGACCATGATCACGGACGCTACAATGCCGCAGCGCGGAGGTTCCAGTCCGCGCTTGCGCTGATCGACGATAGACACGAAACACCTAAGCCTCCCTCGGTTGAAACCATCGCTCAGTTGCACCAGCTAGCCTCTGAGGCGCTATTGCTCGCCGATGAATATGTGCCGCCTCCGCGGGTTCGTGGTGTGGTCAGTGGCGTTTTGGCCGAGCGGGTTCGCGGCTTCAGTGTGCAGCGAGCGCCGCTTCCCATTCGATTCGAAACAGGCAAGACAGACTTTACTGTCCAAGGAGAGCTAGCCGCCGAGTCATTGCTTCAGGCGCTCAAATCCCAGAGCCAAACCCTGGTAAAAATAGTGGGGCATGCCGATGAGCGAGGTGACAGTGACTTCAACTACCGGCTATCGCTGCAGCGTGCACAGAAGGTTCGCGACTGGTTGCGGCAGCGAGGGCTGGAGCGCGACATTGAGGTCAGTGGTCGCGGCGAGCAAGAGCCCTTGGTGCTCAACGACCCGAACAGGTATTCGGAGCAACAGCGGTGGCAGCTCAATCGACGAGTGGAGCTCGTGCGCGCAGGCCAGTCTTGATGTTCTGGCTAGTGTGTAAGCAGTTTCGTGCTTTTCTGCTGGTGGTCGTAGGATGTGCGTCTCTCTTTCCTGTTCTCTGTCAGGCCAAAGTGCATGCCCTGGTTGTAGGTATAGATAAGTACCTGTACTTGCCAGCGTTAGCGGGCGCGGTCAACGACGCGCAGGACATAGCGAGCGCCCTAGAAACTATCCCCAATAGTGACGTGACTGTGCTGATAGACCAGGATGCGAGCTTGTCAGCTATAGAGCGGCGCTGGTTCAGTATGTTGGAAAATGCCAAGCCTGGAGATACGGTGATCCTGAGTTACGCTGGGCATGGTAGTCGTGTACCAGAGCTGGTGGCGGGGTCTGAAGCGGACGGACAGGATGATGTTTTTGTCTTGCCCTCTTACAACCCGAATATTGCTGATACGGCCGCCTTGCTGCGCGATAACCAGTTGTTTGAGTGGTTTCAAGCGGCCGATGGCAAAGGCGTACAGTTATTGTTTGTGGCCGACTCCTGTCATTCGGGTACCATGACACGCGCTGCTGACTCGCGCCTGAGCCCGCTGCGAACTCGACAGGTCAACATCGACTTCGAGCAGGGCCTGACTGAAGATACGAGCGTTAATCTAGCGCAGGACAACGCAACTACCGGCCGGTCAGATTTACCCTATTTAACCTTTCTCAGTGCCGGGCTTGAAAGTCAGCAAATACCCGAGATTGTGATCAAGTCTGCGCCCGGAAAAACTAAAACTCGTGGTGCGCTGAGTTTTGCCGTGGCCCGGGCCCTGGAAGGCGAGGCGGATAGCAACGGCGATCATCTGCTAAGCCGAGAAGAATTGCGGCACTATGTGATTGAAAATGTACAAGTGCTGTCCGAGCGACAGCAAACTCCTGAGCTAAGTCCACTGGCACGACTCAATCAGCCTGTTTTGGCCTTGTCGGCCAAGGCCATACCGCTAGAAACGCAGAAAGTTGGGCGCGAGTACGCCCTTTATGCAGATGACTTGGAGCACTCAGCGCAGGTCAGCTTGTCGGCAAAGCTTCCAGATTTGCGTTGGGTGACCAATATCGAAAATGCTGAGTTGTACTGGGATGTTCCCAAAGGGGAGCTGCTGAGCACGATGGGGGATTTGATCGCACGTAACTTGGACGTCACCAGAGCGCATGCAAGGCTACGAGGTGTGTTGGACAAGCGCACAGCGCTGCGACGATTACACCGATTGTCGCGCAGCAAAATTCTTAAAACTGGGCTTTTACCAGATGCGAGTAGTCATCGTTTGGGGCAGATCATTGAGCCGAGCTTTTATGGGCAGCGCGGTGAGTATTTGCTGATACTCAACCTAGCGGGCGATGGCACGGTGCAATTGCTCTACCCTTTGTCAAGCCATGCAGATCCTCTGCGTCACGGCCTGCGCCGGTGGAGCTTGCCTCTGCGGGTGGCAAAGCCTCTGGGAGAAGATCACATGGTTGCTCTAGCCTTTGCACAGCCACAGCCAGACGTATTACAAGCCATCGAAGGTCTCAATGGGCAGCGGGCGCCACTCAGGCTGTTATCTATTCTTGAACCGCATCTATTGGCGCGTGAGGTCGAGGTCGGGATTGTTGGCATGTTCTCCCGTCCTTAACTTGACCTGAAATAGCGCTGATCAGTGCTCAGCGCTATTGCTGCCTGCCTGTGTCAAGTTGCAGGCGGCGCTCCGCCCTTGATGCGGTGTTGTCTGCTTGCTCTAGAGAAGCAAGGTTTAGCACCTCAAGCTAGGCTCTTGTTTTGTTTTTGTGCTATTCGCCGCGGTATGTGGTGCACGATTAGATTGTCGGTGAGCGCTGACAAGGGTGCGCCGGGAGAGTATTCAAACGACACCACTAGTTTGTCTCCAACACGGACATCGGTTGGAACTTGCAAGGGCAGAATCAAATACTGGTTGTGCCAATCAATACTGCGTTGTTGCAGTTCAATAATGGCGAGCAAGTTTTTGGTAATGACCCGCAGCGCGTTGACTCGTCCGTCTCGGTCTATGTCGATGGTGTTGTCGAAACTGCAGCTGTTGGGGATGGCCTCGTCCCAACGAAAAGCTTGATAGACAGTTGGCTGGCCCAGTTCAATAGATCTAGTTTGTTGCGCTACTGGTGATTGAAATTGCAGGCATGGGGCATAAAATCCCTCGTGCACAAAGTCTTGCTCTATAGCTTGTATTGCCTGTAGGCAGGCTTCTGGAATAAAACTTGGCAATGGGCCGCCAAAGCGCTCAAGGTAACGCTGTTTAAAGTTGTGCAATATGGCAGCTTGTTGTTCTCGCAGTAGGCCCGTGTGCAGCATCTCACAAATCACGACGTCGACTGGCTCTGGCGGTAGCCAAGTGCTGGCGTCGGCGTGAACGACTTCGACGCGCTCACCGCAGGGGTTTTTTTCTAATAGAGCCCTGGATGTTGCAACCAAATCGGGGTTGAACTCTACGCACCAAACCTTGTCTGCTCGTTGAGCGGCAAAGTGAGACAGCACACCGGTACCACCTCCAAGCTCCACAACCTTTCCTCCCTTGGGGACAAGGTAGGTAATCGCCTCGCGGAACCCGCGCATTCTTGCTTCGTCGTTGAGCATGTTGGCGTGGTAATGCGACGGGATAAACTGCCCCAACTCTCTGGCGTCAGACTGCATTTTTAGACTACTCCTTGTCTCTGATTTATGCGTGGATTCTCAGGGGCAAAATAGAGGCCTGTTTCGCAAACCTTGTCCCGATGCGGGTTGGAGAGTTTTTCAGGAGGAACAAACAACTGCGATAGTGCGAGACATTGCCTTGACTGCGGCAGCCTGCTGCCACGTTAATTAGTATTAGAACGTGTTCGCTGGGGCGGGTTTCCCAGTCAGTTACTTTGATTCTTATTCGCAAACGATTGATAATCTGTCGAAGCCTCGTCAACTTGGCTGATTCTGTGTGTACTCTAGTGATAAGTTCTTGGCTTAGCAGGGCGGGCAACAAGAGATGTTGAAAAGTGCAGAAAAGGCGAGTTGAAATTATTAGCGAGTGAGCTGGCAATTCAGCCATCCCGCTCCCCAAGGAGAATTTGGCGTGTTTATGACCAATATTGAAACAGTGCCCGGCAAGCGCATTGTGGCTTGTCAAGGCGTTGTGGCGGGCAGTACCGTGCGGGCCAAGCACGCCGGGCGGGATATTATGGCCGGGTTGAAAAACATCTTTGGCGGAGAGCTCAAGGGCTATACCGAGTTGCTGGAAGAGTCGCGCGAGCAGGCCATACGTCGTATGCAGCAACAAGCGACCCAGATGGGCGGAAATGCCATTGTTAACGTGCGTTTCTCTACCTCTTCTGTGGCGGCCGGCGCCGCAGAAATATATGTTTACGGCACGTCTGTGACCGTGGAGTAGGGCGTGTCCTATCAACTCTTGATCAATATCGGCTATCTGTTGATCTTGCTCTTCTTGGGCTATGTCTTTGGCCGGCGAGCTGAAGCCAAGCACTATCGAGCTATTGAGCGGCGTGAACAACAGTTTCTCGCTCTGCCAACCACCAGTGGCGAAGAGCTGCTCGCTGACCTCAGCCCCGATAACACGGCATTAGTGCGAGGCAGCGTGGTGATTTCGGTAGACTACTTCAAACGCATGTTGGCTGCTCTTCGCGCCTTTTTTGGTGGCGAAGTACAAGCCTATGAAACCCTGCTCGACCGAGCTCGTCGCGAAGCAATTTTGCGCATGAAAGAGTCTTGTCCAGAGGCGGCACAGATTATCAACTTACGGGTTGAAACGTCTTCCATCTACAGAGGGGCGGGCACCGTGGGTTCGGTTGAGGTGTTGGCCTATGGCACGGCCGTGTTTCCTCAAGGCCAGGGAATTAGCACACGGGTGGTGCGTGCGGGTCCTACTGGGTAGTCTATGAAGTACGAGCCTCGCCTGCCTGAGCATAATCATAACGTCTCGCACCAGAGGCCAGGCCGAGAGTTTCTTAGCTTGGCCGCCGCCGCGGTGGTGTTGGTGTTGTTGGTCGTGTGGCTATCCGGCGTGGCAGTGGATTGGGCGGTCGCCAAAATTGATCCAGCCACAGAGCGTCAGCTGCTGGCGCAGGTGAGTGAATCAATTGATTGGGAGGATTCAGGTGACGCCCAGCTAAAGCAGCATGTCGAGGCCCTACTAGAGCCATTGCTGGCCTGTGTAGAGCAGCCCTACGCTATCCAAGTGGTGATCAAAGATGACCCCGCTCCTAATGCGTTTGCAGTGCCAGGCGGGCAGATGTGGGTGACCACAGGACTTCTTGAGAGCGGGTTGTCGGCCAATGGTTTGTCATTTGTTTTGGGACATGAGTTAGGGCATTTTGCCAATCGAGACCACTTGCGAGGTCTAGGGCGCAACTTGGTACTGTGGGTTCTCAGCCGGACTCTGTTGGGCGGTAGTTCTGGGTTGGATCGGCTGCTGAGTCCGTCACTTTTGTTGGGTGAAGCGCAGCACTCACAACGGCGAGAGAGTCAGGCGGATATCACTGGACTCGCGGCCTTGCAGTGCCGCTATGGCCACGTGGGCGGCGCGACCGAGTTCTTCGAGACACTAGAAAAAATTCATCCCGATAGTCTCCCCGGGCTGCATTACTTCGAGTCTCACCCGCAGCTGCGAGTACGCATCGATAGCCTGCGCTCGCAGGCCCGCGAGAAATCCCTTGTGTTCGAGGCTGTGACAGACTTTGACGCCGCAGACCGTTAATTCACGCGAATTGCTCGATTTTGCCAAGGCCTGACTGAGTTTGATCGTTGCGAGCTATTGGCTCAACAGCTTCTCGGGCTACAATGCTCCTATTGGGTGTCTAACAACACTCGCCCCTTTGTATTGACTAGCTGGCCACGCGGAATGCGCGGGCAACACTTGGAGAGAATATGAGCTACAAAGCACCCCTGAAGGACATAGATTGGGCACTCAAGCAGGTTGTTGGGTTGTCGCGTGTGAGCAGCTTGCCCCATTTTGCAGAGGCAACCGATGACCTCGTCGATGCGGTACTCGAAGAGGCCGGTAAATTTGCCGAGGGCGTGTTAGCCCCCTTAAACCACAGTGGCGATACACAGGGCTGCCGTTGGCAGGACCACGACGTCATTACCCCCGACGGTTGGGTTGAAGCGTATCAGCAGTTTGTTGAAGCTGGCTGGATGCAGCTTTCGGCTACCACCGAATACGGCGGGCAGGGCTTGCCCTACACCGTAGGTGCTTGTGTCAACGAGATGTGGAAATCAGCCAATATGGCTTTCAGTCTGTGTCCGCTGCTCAGCCACGGCGCGATTGAGGCGGTAACCGCGCATGGCAGCCCCGAGCTCAAAGATAAATATCTCGCCAAGATGATTGAAGGCGTCTGGACAGGCACCATGAACCTGACCGAGCCTCAGGCCGGTACCGATTTGGCTGCGCTAAAAAGCAAGGCCATCCCCGAGGGCGATCACTACCGTGTCAGTGGACAGAAAATCTTCATCACCTATGGTGAGCATGGTATGGCCGAGAACATCATGCATTTGGTTTTGGCACGTTTGCCTGACGCACCTGCCGGTGTGCGAGGCATCTCTCTGTTTCTGGTGCCCAAGTTCCTTGTCAACGATGACGGTTCCCTCGGAGAGCGCAACGACTTGCGCTGTGTCTCAATCGAAGAAAAGCTCGGTATCCACGGTAGCCCTACGTGTGTGATGAGTTTTGGCGACGAGGGTGGGGCTATCGGCTACCTGATCGGTCAAGAAAACCAGGGTCTGGCGTGCATGTTCACCATGATGAATGCCGCGCGGCATGCGGTGGGCATGGAAGGATACGCTCTCTCCGAGCGCGCCTATCAGCGCGCACTGGCCTACGCCATGGATCGAGTTCAAGGGCCGGCCATGTTGGCGACAGATAAAAGCTCCAGCACCATTGTCAACCACCCAGATGTTCGTCGTATGTTAATGGACATGAAGTCGCGTACAGAAGCAATGCGCATGCTGGCTTTTGAAGCCGCGGCCTCTTACGATATTGCCGAAGCCGCGGAAGATGAAGCGACGCGCAAATTCCACCAGAGCCGTGGTGAGTTGTTGACTCCACTGGTTAAGGGTTGGTGCACCGAGACCGCCCAGCTTGTCACTTACCTTGGTATGCAGATACACGGCGGCATGGGCTTTATCGAAGAAACCGGCGCAGCCCAACACTACCGCGACGCGCGTATTACCACTATCTACGAAGGCACTACCGGCATTCAAGCCAATGATTTGATCGGACGAAAGCTGTCACGCGATGGCGGTGAAGGCTTGCAAGCCTTGAGTACCGAGATTGCAGCTACCGCTGATGCACTGAGCAACAGCGATGACGATCGCCTGCAGCTGATGGGAGCTCAATTGTCTACAGCCAATGAACAGGTCGTTGAAGTTGCACAATGGCTGTTGGGTAATGAGCAGCAACAGCAGGCCGCTGGTGCAGCTGTTCCGCTGCTGATGGCAACCGGGACCTTGGTGGGCGGTTGGTTGCAAGGGCGCTCCGCTCTAGCCGCTGTTGAAGCGATTAACAATGGCGCTAGCGACAAGGATTTCCTTGAGGCCAAAATTGGATTGGCGCAGTACTTCGCAGGCACCGCGCTGCCGGAAGTTGCCTCTTACGGCGCTGCCGCTATTCAGGGCGGAGAGCTAGTCGATGTTTTAAGCGTTGAACAATTGCAGGGCTAGTGTCCGCAGCAGTTTGTCATTTCAGGGCGGATAGTCTTCGGGCTGTCCGCCCTTGTCTTTTAAAAAATATTCTCCCGCTTATTCAGCTTTTTTGGAAGAGTCGTCATGGATAACTACGAGCAACTCCGCGAGATTCTCGAACTCGAGAAAATAGAAGAAAATCTATTCCGCGGCCAAAATTATCTTGCCCCCTGGGGTAGGGTCTTTGGCGGTCAAGTGGTGGCGCAAGCACTTTACGCCGCGTTGCAAACCGTAGAAAAAGAGCGGCATTTGCACTCTATGCATGCCTACTTTTTACTGGTGGGTGATATTAATCAACCGATTATCTACAATGTTGATCGTCTTCGCGATGGTGGAAGCTTTACCACGCGTCGTGTCACAGCTATCCAAAAAGGTCGGCCCATATTTACCTTGAGTTGTTCTTTTAATGTGGATTCTCGTGGCTTCGCCCATGATGTACCTATGCCCGACGTGCCAGACCCCGAGACTTTACCCAGCGACATCGAACTGGCCGGCAGCATCAAAGACCTGCCCAAAGCCTATCAACGCTTTGTCAACCTAGAGCGACCGATTGAGTGTCGTTTGCCTGGTGGCGTGGATCAGCTGTTGTGTAAACACAATGCGCCGCAACAATCGATTTGGATACGAGCTAAGGGTGTGCTAGCGGAGGATCCACGTTTTCATCAAGTGGCTCTGGCTTATGCGTCGGATTACAACTTGCTAGCTACCGCTTTGATTCCGCATCGTAGAGAAGTCGATTTTTCTCGTCTATTTATAGCAAGTTTGGATCACGCGCTTTGGTTTCATCAACCGCTTAGGCTAGACGACTGGTTGCTGTATGTGATGGACAGCCCACACGCTAGCAACGAGCGGGGGTTTGCACGCGGTTCCATCTACAATCGAGACGGTAAAATGGTGGCCTCTGCTGCGCAGGAAGGCTTGCTTCGCATGGTTGAAGAAAAACCCGATCGTGTACAAAGCCCATACGACCCCAGCGGAAAATCTGTATGAGCACCCCCGTGGAGGCCATGCTATTCCATATCGCAGAACCAGAAGCTTGGTCTCCCGAACTGCTTTTCTATACGCCAGCTACGTTTGAGCGGGAGGGTTTTGTTCACCTCTCGACACGCAAGCAAGTGTTGGGTACGGCGCAAAAGTATTATGCTGGGCGAGAGAACTTGCTAATGCTAGCTATCGACCCAGATGTTTTACTCAGCCCAGTTGTATATGAAAATTTGCTCGGTGGTGAAGAGCTGTTTCCGCACTACTATGCCGCCATTCCGCAGGCTGCCATCTGTAGCGTTGCCCCGATGACCTTGCAGTGCGATGGTAGCTTTCTTTGTGACCTGCTGAGCTTGAAGTAGCGCTATGGCGAATGCCAGACAAACAATCGTCGTTTTAGCGTTAAAACTTTGTGGTTTGGTGAGCTAGAGTTCTACATAGACCTACCAAAACTCAGACAGGGCACGTCGATAAGCTCTGTGGGCTTAGCCGATGCGACTCCATATTTCTTTTTTTGCGTTGTTTGTCGCTGTCGCATTGCTGCAGACAAGCTCGGGCGCTATCTCGCCACTAGACGCGCTCGGCGGGTTAGCAAGTGGGTTTAGCCGTGCTCAGGTTGGTTTGCTGGGTTCGGCTCACTTTCTTGGTTTTTTCATCGGCTGCTGGTGGGCACCTCGCTTAATCGGTGACATCGGTCACTCTCGCGCATTCGCGGCCTTTGCCGCTTGCGGAGCCATTGGCACAATCGCACACCCTATCTGGATGGAGCCCTACCCTTGGGCGGTGATGCGGGTGATGACGGGCTTGTGTATCGCCGGCTGTTATACTGTTATTGAGGCGTGGTTTAATTCAGAGGTCACCAATGCCACCCGAGGCCGGGTGTTGGGTACTTATCGTTTGGTTGATCTCAGCTTTTCGATGGTGGCGCAGCTCCTCATTGGTTTTCTAGAGCCGGCGACCTACCTCTCTTACAATTTGCTAGCGATTCTTTGTGTGGCCTGTCTGTTTCCTCTTACACTGACACAGGCAACTCCTCCTGCGGCGGCGGCAATGCCGCGACTCCGACCGATCAAGGCCTTCAGACTCTCACCTCTCGGGGTTGTTGGGGTGGTTGTCGCCGGAGTGACCACCGCTTCGTTTCGAATGGTAGGCCCGGTATATGGCCAAGAAGTTGGGCTGGCCACTGAGCAAATTGCCTATTTCTTGGCCGCTTTTGTACTGGGAGGCGCTCTCGCTCAGTTGCCCGCCGGTTGGGCGGCAGACCGATTTGATCGTCGCTGGGTACTGATTGTGGTGTCGGTTTTTGCCATCGTGGCCAGTGTGGTGACGGTGCTTTATGGGACAAGCTCTCAGTGGAGTGTTTTTTTCTGTGCGTTGTTATTTGGTGCGGCGAGTTTTCCGGTCTTTTCGCTCGCCAGCGCACATGCCAATGACTTCGCAGACAAGCGTTTTATGGTCGAGCTGAGTGCATCATTGATGTTTTGGTATGGCATAGGCGCAATAGCAAGCCCGTTGCTGAGTTCCGTTCTGATTGAGCACTTTGGGCCGTCGGCTTTGTTTGTTTTTATTAGCGTGGCGCACGCTTTATTGGCAATGGTTGGTCTAGTGCGTATGTTGAGTCGTCCAACAGCTGACACTAAAACTCCCTATCGCTATATTCCGCGCACCTCGTTTGTGCTTGGGCGTCTACTTAAAAAGCGTTCAAAGTAAGCCCTAGTAACTGGGCGCCAATTGCTTCCCGATAGGAACAACCGCAGAGATAGCGCTTTGAGGAAAAAGTTTTCCTGAGAAGCGAATCCAGTTGATAGAAACGAATACGGTACTTTTTTTAGCAGCCAAGGGCGCATGAAATTGCGCGTGATACCGAAGTCAATTAATCCGGCTGCAATGGCAATGCTCGTGGCCACTAGGGCGCCCTCGATACCGCCCTGTAGCTGGCCTTTTATAATAAGGCGATTGGTTATCATGGCAAACCCAAGGCCGAGCAAATGGTGCGACAATCTCCAGCAAAATGTAGCGCCAAAATCTGCTCGAGTGTTGATGCAGCGAATCAATCTCTGTAAATCATTTTGAAATTGTTTTTGCATAGGCTCGCAGCAATACTGAGCAAGACGCTGCAACACAGATAAGCGAGTAACAGAGTGTGGGGTACTGGAGTTATTTTGGGAAGAGTTGGGCTAGGCGATAGTCATCAAAAAAGCCACACCCGTGTGGGTGTGGCTTGAAGAGTGGTGCGCAGCGCAGAGCGTTAGCTTGTAAAGCAAAACCTATCGTCAGCGTTTTCAGCGTCATTTACTTGCCAAGTGTGGTCTAGTCGTATAAAGGTACAGCCGGTATCAGCAGCTTGATCTCCGACAGCCCTGAGTAGGTACCAGAAAGTATCGGTTCCTCGGCCGTTGGTGAGTTGGTAACGGCCGTCGATAATTACTGTCCCACTAGTGATGATGGTATCTCTGTTCCTTTCCGTGACTCCCAAACCGTTTGCGTCTAAATTGGCCAGCCAGCCATAGCGGCCGTTCATGTTGTAGAAGGTCTCTTGTTTGAAGGCCAAGTCTTGCAAAAAGGCGAAAGCCTGACTGCGGTAACTTTTTAGCACATAGGTTTTATAGCTTGGAATAGCTATAGCGCCTAATATACCGACGATGGCTATGACGACCATCAGCTCTACGAGGGTGAAACCAGAATTCTTCTTTTTCATTGTTCGTCTCCTGTGAGCATGCGGCTTATCAGCTGAGTATTATTCCATTCATCAACGGTGATGACAGCGCTTTGCCAATCTAAGTTGCGCGCATCCGCGTAGGATATTTCCAAACCTTCGTCTTGCCAGACCGTGTTGCGGTCCATTCTCGCTACCAGCTTGTCACACGGGCTATAGCTGTCACAGGGTTTTGCCACTAGGCTCGCCCGACCTTGCCCGAGGAATTGAAGTGACAGCACATAGACTTCGATGACTCTTTTGTCGTCTACTAGCCCTGAGGCTGTGCCCGCGAAGGGGGCAGATGAGAAAAATGCCAGCATAAATGCCAGTGCAGAGATTTTAGTTAAAGCTTTCATCGTTCTTTCTCGAACCAGTATCCGGCAGAGTCACCGTGAAACTCGTCTTCTGGGGTTTGGGGTCTTTCTGGATTGAATTCATCGGGGTTGTTCACAAAGGTATCCCGATTGACAATGATGGTTTTTATTCCCGTGGGTGAGGTGTGAAAACCCACATCTCCTGGAATGCCGCCGCCGCGAATAGAAGTAAATCGGTCATTTTTTGTCAAACCGCCGCTGCCATCCATGTCTGTGACTGGTGTTGCATCGAGCACATTCACCCGATAGAGCAAACCGCTGCCCATGCTATTGTCTTCGCAGGGGTTGCTTGCCGTGCCACCTACTTGATAGACAGCAAAATTGGCAATGCCTGAGCTGATCAGAGGCGCCGAGATGGCTTTTTGATCGGCCGGTAAATCTATGTACCAGCCATCGCTGCCGTTCAGTGCTGTCTGAGCATTGCGCTTGGCCGTATCGCCCCCTTCACCGAGCGTGTTGTCGGTTGCGTTGTATAAGTTTGATTCTTTCAACACCGTTGTCGGCTTAGCACCGGAACCAGCAGATTTATCTCGAATGACAAGCAGGCGGTCTTGTGTATCGGAAAGAGTGGGGTTCATGCGATCGCCTGTCCCGATCGCCAAAAGTACCTCAACACCGTTCCCTGCATTGATCGCTGCGGCATCAATTCGGCGATAAGTTCGGCGCTGCTCGGCTTTTATGTTGAGGTCGGTGCCCAAGTTTGCCAACATGCCACCGTCGATCAGGTTGGCCGCACTGGAGGCGTTTTGATCTACATTAAAGCGCCAGACACGTGCATTTACATCGACTGCGTAGATAAGATCCGTGTAGCCGTCTCCATTCAGATCCACTGTGGTTGGCTCGGTGGCGAAGGCGTACTTCATGTTCGAGGCGCCGTGGCGGACGTTCATCTTCCAGAGAGGCGCGCCTGAGTCGAGATTGTACATCGACAATCCACGTCCCATAGTGCTCGGGGTGAGATAGTCGAATTCTGCAGCTGGGTCCCAGCCATTGGGGTAGAGTAAACCGTGACGACGCACGCTGGTGTTGTCGCCTGA
The DNA here is from genome assembly GCA_049607125.1 of Granulosicoccaceae bacterium. Classification (GTDB taxonomy): domain Bacteria; phylum Pseudomonadota; class Gammaproteobacteria; order CALCKW01; family CALCKW01; genus CALCKW01. Next base: position 23,653 of record JBMYWE010000003.1, read on the forward strand.
TAGCCTGTAGACAATAGGCGCCGCTTTGGCAATTGCAAGACCGAGCTCGTCCCAGTTGGTGCTGTTGGCGTCATATTTTCCACGACGCACTAGCTTTACCTGATCGGCGTCAGCGTTGGTAACGTCGTAGAGGAACCAGCGA
>JBMYWE010000004.1:0-21923 GCA_049607125.1 Granulosicoccaceae bacterium
TAGCAATACGCCGCTACCGTCCATGTAGGTCCAGGGCTCTGGCGGATCGAGAGTCACCAAGCTGCCATCTAGACTCGGTTCGAACAAATTGTGGTCTATGCGGCACTGCGGTTGTTCTAGTCCGCGTTGCTTGAGGTATTGCTTGTATTGTTCACTGTTATAGACGTTGCCGTAGTCTGGTAGGCTCCAACCTGCCATACCATAGTCGCTGGGCATGCGGTCGCGACCACAATGCCACTTGCCCACAAAACGGGTATCGTATCCGACCTCACTCAAACGTTGGTTAAACAACACTTGCTCAGGTCGGAACTCCTTGCGGTTTTGCGCAATGGCGTACTCTGGATTCCAGCGCATGCCGTGATCGCCTGGGCGTTTGCCCGACATTAAGCTCGCCCGTGCGGGGGTGCAAACTGGCACGGTGGTATAGCAGCGCTCAAACCACGCACCCTCTTTAGCCAGTGTTTCAAGCTGTGGCCAGTGATAGTCTGAATGAGCTTGTCTGTAGTGCCCCGCGAAGGCCATGTGGTCGACGATGATCCAGAGAATGTTGGGCTGCTTTTGCATGGGAGTCTCTAGTACAGCTTGGGCTGCCCCTCGGGTTGAGTGGCGAAGCGTTTATAGTTCCAAATGTATTGCTCGGGGTGGCTGCGTGCAAGTGATTCAATGGCGGCGTTGAGGGCGGCGGCGGAAGCTATTAGGTCGTTGTTGTAAATCTCGTCGCCCAGTTTGTTCAGTTGAAAAGCAAAGCCCGACTCGGTGCGGCGCATGTAGGTGAGCAGTACAGGGGTTCGCTGGCGACGCGCCAGCTTACTTAGCAGCGTCATGGTCAGGGCTTGGTGGCCAAAAAAGGACGCGAATACCCCGCCATCGAGATCCGGCTCTTGGTCTGGCAAGATGCCAATTATCTCGCCTTGTTTGAGAGCTCTACTCAGGCCGCGTACTCCGCTGGCGTCAGTCGGTAGCAAAGCAGTGCCCAGTCGCTTTCTGCGATTGATAATATAAGCGTTAGTCTGTGCGTCTTTGGCGGGCCGGTAGAGCACGTGCATGGCGTGCTCAAGCAGCGCGATGTATTGTCCAGTGAGCTCCCAGTTGCCAAAGTGTGGGGAGGCGAGAATGACGCCTTTGCCTTCAGACAGCGCTTGCTCGAGTACCTCTTTATCATCAAATTGTACAATGGCTCGAATTTTCTCGGGCGACCAGTAATAACAACAGGCGAGTTCAGTAAACGCCATGCCGGTATGTTGAAGGTTCTCGCGGCATAGATTTTCTTGGGCTGACGGGTCGAGCTCGGGAAAGCACAAGGAAATGTTTCGTCGACTCAATCGGAGTGAGCGTTTGTCCCAGCGAAACATAGCTCTGCCCACTTGCCTGCCCACAAAACGCTGAGTCGAGAGCGGCGTGAGCGCGAGCGAGCGCAGCATGAGTTTGATCAGGGAAAGTTTGGCGGGCATATCGGGCGGGGCTCGGGGTATTGCTCAATTGAGGAGAGTTTACACCAGTATTTTAGCGTGCGAGCGCGCTACAATAGCGGCAATTCAATTTGCAGTGGACGACAGCATGAGCGACGTAAAGCATCACGAACAAGGCTACGAATTCATCACGCCGCGCGAGGCCTATGAGATCCAAAGCAGCCAGCCAGCAGCACTACTCGTTGACGTGCGCTCGGAGATGGAGTTTCTGATGATCGGTCACCCTGTGGGTGCGGTCAATGTGCCTTGGATCGACGAGCCCGATTGGCAGATCAACCCCAACTTTGCCGCCGAGGTGCGCAAACTGCTGCTCGGGCGGGTGTCCGGCAAAGACCGGGGCCAAGTACCGGTGATGTTGATTTGTCGCAGCGCCAATCGCTCGGAAGACGCGGGCAAGGCATTGGTGGAAGCGGGCGTGCCCGATATCTTTGTGGTCAGCGACGGCTTTGAAGGCCCTCTGGACGACAAGCATCAGCGCAGCAGCGAGGCCGGGTGGCGCTTTGAGCAATTGCCATGGGAGCAGTGTTAGTTTGATCGGATTGCTGCAGCGCGTTACTCAGGGGCAAGTTGATGTGGCGGGTGTAACCATTGGCCGCACTGGACCGGGTTTGCTGGTATTGCTCGGCGTCGAGGCGCAGGACGACGAGGCGAAGGCCGAGCGGCTGGTTGAGCGCCTGCTTGGTTATCGGGTGTTTTCCGACGAGCAGGGCCGGATGAACCTCAGCCTGCTCGACATCAGCGGTGGCCTGTTACTGGTGCCGCAGTTTACACTGGCGGCCGATACCAAAAAGGGCCGTCGCCCGAGTTTTGCCTGTGCGGCGCCACCTGATCTTGCCGAAGACATGTTTCAGCGTGCCGTGGAGATAGCCCGCCGCCACCCCATCCGTGTTGAGACAGGGCAGTTTGGCGCAGATATGCAAGTGAGTCTCTGTAATGATGGCCCCGTGACTTTTTGGTTGCAGGTCTAGCGCTGAGTGGACTGCTCAGCGATTTTACCCTTCTTTATTCCAGCTCAGCCGTGGGTGAGTTGCGATAGTAATAGTCATACTTGCCCAGCACGCTGTTCCTGAACTTGTAGGCCTCCTCGAAGCTCAGACCGCTGGTTTTGGGATAGACCAGTTTAACAAATAGGTCATCCCCCTTGTCGTTGAGCACCGCGTTTAGGCGCTGGTGCATTTGTGCTTCGCTGAGGCGGGTGTAGCCGCTGTCGCTGGGAAGTCGGTAATCATAATACAAGTTGCCATTGCTCTTGCCGTGGCGCAAAGTCACGACATATTTGCCTTTGCTGCTACGCGCTGGGCGCAATAGTTTGTCGTACTTGCTCTTCAACACAGAGTAGTCTGTGCGCAGCTGCACCAGTCTGTCGGTGGTGGCATCGTAGTCAATTTTCAGTTTGTCGAGCGACTCACCCGAATTAACTTGTGCCTGTTGTAAGGATAATAGCTGTTCTTTACTCGCTGAGAGCTCGATGCTAGCAGCGTGGGCGCGTTGTCTTTCGGCCTCCAGTAATTGGGCTAACTGCTCTTTGGACGCGTTGGCAGCTTTTAGTTCACCTGCTTGGCGATTCGCGCGCGTGTTTGCGGCGTCGCGCATCATCTGCAATACCCGCAGGCTCTCCACCGCCTCCGCGAGGCTAAGTTTGAGCTTGCCTGCCTCTTCGCTGGCGGCGATCAAATCGGCGTTGGCTTTGTCGATTATCGCGTCCTTTGAGCCCTGTGCACGCAATGTCTTTTGCGCTAGCTCACGCGCCATGCGCTCGGATTCAATCATCGAACTCATCTCTTGCACCAGCTGCCAATTGCGGATGTAGAGAGCACTTGTGGTGACCAGAAAAATCATCACCACTACCATCATCAGGTCGGTAAAAGAAGGCCAAAAAGACTCTTCGACCTGTTGTCGATCATGGAAGGCTTCGGGCCGTAGATCTGTAAAACCGTTCATCTGCAGGTCCCGCTAGTTGCGCTCATTGGGGTCGATGCGAAAGCCGCGCTGTAGCAAGCCCTCCATGGTGCGCATCGTCGCCACAACCCCCGCCATGCGTTGATCGTGCGTGGTCAGGCCATCTGCGATTTGTTTTTCCACCGCACGTGCATTGTGCTGTGCAGTTTGCATATGGGTCACTACCTCCCTGAGCGACAAAATCAGTTCATGCAGCTCGCCGTTTATTTTGTCTTGACCCACGTGGAAGCGTGGCAGCAGATAGTCAATGGTGATGCTTTCAATGGCCGCGATAATGCGTGTCTGGGCGTCGCTGGTCTTGTAAAAAGCAAAGCCAAAAATAATAAAACAGACAATTGCTGTGATTGTGGTCGAGAGCGCGGTGCTCATGCCGTGGATGACCATGTTCATGCCGCTCATGTCTGAGTCGGGGCTGAGCATGTCTGATGCTCCGACCAGAGCGATAGACAGCGAGACGATGGTGCCGAAGACGCCGGTGAGGATCAGAATGTTGTTGATAAATCGCGGGAAGCCCAAGCGTGAGCTCTCATGCGCCACCAGAATTTGCGCCAGCGCGCCATGATTGACTGGCAGGTGTTTGCGGTACTGCATCTCGGCAGCGGTGTAGCGCTGGGCGACCAAGCTAGTCGAAGCGATGCCAGCCAAAGGTCGAGTGCTGTCGGTCTGTTGGTTGCGATAAAAACGCAAGATAGCTTTCTCTTCTTTGCTCAATCGCAGCAGCTCTAAGACAATCGCGACAATTCCTGTCAAAAACAACAAGACGATGGCGCCATTGATCACTAGGCCTGTACTGGTGAGCGCTTGACCAAAGTAGAGCTCGCTCACGTGTTCACGCAGGGCGGCAGCGGCAAAAGCGAGGATCAGCAGCAGCAGGCCGATGCGCCAGAGGATGCCGGTGCTGTGTTCGGAGTCAAATGGTCGTGCTTGCATAGGTGCTTCTACCTTGGATGTCGGTCTCTCGCAGGCACAGGCGCGAGCGAGGATGATTTATCCAGAAAGTGTAGTGCGCTGTTGCATTTTTGCTTTCTTTGCGCAAATGGTGGGTAGTTGAAGCGGGTGCGTCTGTCGGCCGTCGTGGCTAATCCTTGGGCTTGCTGGTTCCCCCTTCGTGACTAAACGCGTACTATTACGGGCTCTTTGGATACAAACTGAACGGTTCCGACCTTACCTTTTGGGTGTTTGGTCGGCTTAAAATGATGCAACGCACAGCTACCATTTCTCGAAATACACTCGAAACTTCCATTGAGGTTCAAGTTGATCTCGACGGTTCGGGCAACGCAAGCTTAGAATCCGGTGTTCCCTTTCTCGATCATATGCTCGACCAAATTGCTCGCCACGGCGGCATCGACCTAGTGGTCAAATGCAGAGGCGACAACCATATCGACGATCACCATTCGGTAGAAGACATTGGAATCGCTTTGGGCAAGGCTGTCGCGGATGCGCTGGGTGACAAAACGGGTATCACACGTTACGGACACGCCTACGTACCGCTCGACGAAGCGCTCTCCCGCGTTGTGCTAGATTTCTCCGGTCGTCCTGGCCTGTGGTACAACTGCGAGTTCAAGCGCGACAAAGTAGGTCAGTTTGATGTTGAGCTGGCGCAGGAGTTTTTCCAGGGCTTTGCCAATAATGCCCGTGCGACCCTACACGTGGATAACCTACGTGGCATCAATGAGCACCACAAAATTGAAACCATGTTTAAAGCCTTCGGGCGAGCGTTGCGAATGGCCATTGCGGTCGATGAGCGCAGTGCCGGTGTGATTCCATCGACTAAAGGCAAGCTGTAGGTACATCATGAAGCTTGTTGTTATCGACTACGGCATGGGCAATTTGCACTCCGTGAGCAAAGCAGTCGAGCATGTCGCTCCCGCCGGTTGCACCGTGACAGTCACCGACGACGCGACACGCATTGCTGAGGCTGATCGGGTGTTGTTGCCCGGGCAAGGCGCGGCGCGAGATTGTATGGCTGCCATCGACGAACACGGTTTGCGAGAACCTATAGCCCGAGCACTGACCAGCAAGCCTTTCCTGGGCATCTGCATGGGACTGCAGGTATTGCTCGATCACAGTGCAGAAAATGGTGGCATCAATTGCTTGGGCCATTTCTCAGGGGATGTTTTAGCTTTTGCCCATGATTTACTCGATCCTGCCAATGGCGAGTCACTGTGCGTACCGGCGATGGGCTGGAACCCTGTTTTTCAGTCGGAGCACCCCTTGTGGGCGGGCATCGCAGATGGTGAGCACTTTTATTATGCGCACAGCTACTACGTTAAACCTCTAGACAAACAACTGGTGGTTGGCGAGAGCGAGTATCCTGAGCGCTTTGCCTGTGCGCTGGCGCGCGACAATGTGTTCGCTTGCCAATTCCATCCGGAAAAGAGCGCCTCACAGGGCTTGCAACTACTGAAAAACTTTGTGAATTGGTCTATTTGATCGCGAGAATGGCGGAAAAACCGCTCGTTGATACCGTAATTTTGGCAAAATCGGGTTTAGCCCGAACTCAAGGGCATAACGCCGAGCAGGCGAGCACCTTTTTGGAGGAGAGGACATGCAACTCATTCCAGCAATTGATCTAAAAGATGGAAAATGCGTTCGCTTACGCCAAGGGCGTATGGATGACGATACGGTGTTTTCCGATGATCCGCTGGCAACAGCTAGGCGCTGGGTAGACGCGGGTACCCAGCGGCTGCACTTGGTCGATCTCGACGGCGCCGTTGCCGGTGAGCCGCGCAATCGGGCGGCGATCGAAAAGATTGCCCAAGAGTTCCCCGACGTGCGCGTGCAAGTGGGTGGCGGCATCCGCAGTGAAGAGACGATCGAGAGCTATTTGGATATTGGGGTTCAGTATCTGATTATCGGTACACAGGCTGTGCGTGATCCACACTTTATTGAAGAGATGGCTCCCGCTTACCCAGGACATCTCATCGTGGGCCTAGACGCCAAAGACGGCAAAGTGGCAACGGATGGTTGGTCCAAGCTGTCGCGTCACGATGTCATCGATATGGCCCAGCGCTTCGAGTCTTTCGGTATTGAATCGATCATCTACACTGATATCAGTCGCGATGGCATGATGCAGGGTGTCAATGTGGAGTCCACCGCCAAGCTCGCCAACGCGGTGACAACCGAGGTTATCGCCTCGGGCGGTGTGACTAATATCGATGATATTAAAAATCTACTGGCCGCTGATGCGGAGATTTCTGGTTGTATTCTAGGGCGTGCGCTCTATGAGGGCACGCTTGATCTCGCCGAAGCGATCGCCCTGACCAAAGCTTGATATAGCAACCAGCCCTGGAGACACGGTGAGCTTGGCAAAACGTATTATTCCCTGTCTCGATGTAGACGCCGGCAGAGTGGTCAAAGGGGTGCAGTTCGTCGATATCCGCGACGCGGGAGATCCCGTAGATGTCGCCCGTCGCTACGACCGAGAGGGCGCCGATGAAATCACATTCCTTGATATCACCGCCTCCAGCGATGATCGCGACACCATGGTGCATGTGGTCTCTGAAGTGGCCGAGCAGGTGTTTATCCCATTGACTGTCGGCGGTGGCATTCGCCAGTTTTCGGACGTGCGCCGTATGCTCAACGCCGGGGCGGACAAAGTTTCGATGAATTCCGCTGCACTGGCCAACCCTCAACTGATCGCCGAATCCACTGATCGAGTGGGTGCTCAATGCATCGTAGTCGCCATTGATGCCAAGCGGGTCAGCGCCGATGGCGAGACTCCGCGCTGGGAAGTTTTTACGCATGGCGGACGCCGCCCGACCGGAATAGATGCCGTGGAATGGGCCGCTGAGGTGTGTGGTTTGGGTGCTGGCGAGATCTTGCTCACCAGCATGGACCGCGATGGCACCAAGAACGGTTTTGATCTCGCACTTACCCGTGCAGTCAGTGATGCTGTGCGTATTCCCGTTATCGCTTCCGGTGGCGTGGGAGATCTCGATCACCTTGCTGATGGCGTTATAGAAGGTGGTGCCTCTGCGGTTCTTGCCGCCAGCATCTTCCACTTCGGTGAGTACACCATTGGCGAGGCCAAGGCGCGCATGCACGAGCGCGGAGTGGCTGTCCGCTTGTAAGCAGCGGAGTAGTAGGGTTGAAGCGTTCAAATCGGCTTGCGATACGGTTTTGCGTTAGCGCGTCTTTCCCAAATTGGATAAATGAGCCCCTTTTCCACCCTCTATCGGGGCATAAGTCGCCGGTTTTTGCGATCAGATGGGAACCCTCGGCTTCACATACAAGCGCCTCCAGCTCAGCCCGCTAGCCACTGGGGCAGTTATCTCTCAGTCGAATCCGAGGTGGGACATCTTCCGGTGTGTGGTACCATCAGCGGCTCGCGATAGACGATAGAGTGATGAAAGATCTCAATTGGTTAGACGCCGTCAAATGGGACGAGCAAGGTTTGGTGCCCGCCATTGCGCAAGATGCAAAAACAGGGCAAGTGCTGATGATGGCGTGGATGAACCGAGAATCCCTTGAGCTAAGCGCTCAAACCCTTCAGGTTGTCTATTGGTCACGTTCGCGGGCTAAGCTGTGGCGCAAAGGTGAGTCCTCTGGCCATGTGCAAAAACTCAAAAGCATTCGCCTAGACTGCGACGCCGATGTTATTTTGCTGTCTGTGGAGCAAAGGGGTGGAATCGCCTGTCATACAGGGCGAGCGCACTGCTTCTATCGCGAACTCACCGCCGATCAATGGGTTGAGACTGACGCTGTGCTCAAGTCCCCAGATGAAATATACGGAGCTGGCCATGAGTGATGCCTTAGAGCAGCTCGCGCAAGTGCTCGAATCTCGCAAGGGTGCGTCGGCCGATTCTTCTTACGTCGCGCACTTGTATGCCAAGGGATTGGACACAATTTTAAAAAAAGTTGGCGAAGAAGCGACCGAAACTGTGATCGCCGCCGCAAAAGGCGATGATGAACAGCTGATATACGAGACCGCCGACCTCTGGTTTCATACCATGGTGTTGTTGGCTCACAAGGGCTTGAGCCCGCAACAAGTTCTGGACGAGTTGGCGCGACGCGCAGGCACCTCCGGGCACGAAGAAAAACGCCAGCGCAGTGACTAGACGCTGTTCTGACAAATAGCTTTACAAGAGGATTAAGAAAATGGGCTTAAGTGTTCCGCAGTTATTGATTATTTTGGCCATTGTGTTGCTGCTCTTTGGTGCCAAGCGCCTGCGTTCCATCGGTACCGATCTAGGCGCTGCTGTCAAAGGCTTTAAAGGTGCTGTGCGTGAAGACGAAGACGAAACCACCGCTAAGCTAGACGCTGAAGATGCGCCTTCAACAGAAGACAGCAAAGTCAGTAACGACCAGCAAAACAAAGTCTGATACCACCAGCTGAGGCAAGTACATGTTCGATTGGGGGTTCACCGAGTTTGTGTTGGTGGCCGTGGTCGGTCTTTTGGTCTTCGGGCCGGAACGGCTGCCGGAGGTTGCGCGTAATGTTGGCCGTTGGGTTGGCAAGGTGCGACGCTATATTGCCAACGTGCGTTCAGACTTTGAATCCGAGCTCAACACAGGGGAGCTTCGTGAGCTGCTCGGCGAGCAACAACAACAGATTCGCGAGCTCAAAGGCATGGTTGAAAACGCCAAGGATGATTTCAGTAGTTCGATGGGTGAGGTGACTGAAGAGTTGACTCAGGCCACTGATGCCTTGAATAAAACCGTAAACTCGCAGCCTCTGTCGGCCCTAAGCGATGATGAATTATTTGCCGACGACGATGAAGACCACGAGTCAGCGAAGCCAAGGGTCGCCAGCGAAAAGTCTGAGTCCTTCGTAAAGCCAGAGTCCACACCAGATAGCAAGCCCAACGCGCATGAGTGAGTTAGACAAAGAGCACGAACTGGGCGAAGAGCAGAGTTTTATCTCCCATCTCGTCGAGCTGCGAGATCGCTTGTTAAAAATGGTATTGGCAGTGGGCGTGTTGTTTATCTGCCTGTTCCCCTTCTCGGAGCACATCTACTCCTGGCTTGCCGATCCGCTGGTCAGTGCCATGCCTGAAGGCGCCACGATGATTGCCACCGAGGTGGCATCACCGTTTTTGATTCCCTTCAAATTGGTGTTGATGCTGTCTGTCTTTTTGGCGGTTCCGGTCTTGCTTTATCAGATTTGGGCTTTTGTTGCGCCTGGGCTGTACAAGCATGAGAAGCGCTTAGTTTTGCCTTTGATAGTCTCGAGCACCCTGTTGTTTTATCTGGGATGTTTGTTTGCCTACTACGTTGTCTTCCCGTTGATTTTTGCCTTTTTTACGGGCATTGCTCCTGACGGGGTCGAAGTTGCCACCGATATCGCCAAGTATCTCGATTTCGTTATATTGATATTTTTCGCTTTCGGTATCGCTTTTGAAGTGCCAGTTGCGACATTCCTACTGGTCTCCATTGGTGTCACCACACCCGATGAACTGGTAAAAAAGCGGCCGTATATCATCGTGGGTGCGTTTGTGATTGGAATGGTGTTGACGCCTCCCGATGTGATCTCGCAAACCTTGCTGGCTGTGCCGATGTGGATACTGTTTGAGATTGGTGTTTTTCTGTCGCGCCGTTTTCTCGCCAACAAAATTCAAGAATCCGAAGCAACTGGCCTGCAAGTAACCGAGACGTCGACCGTGTCCAATGCCAGCAACAATGCTGTACCGGGATTTTCTCGCTCAAACGACGACTCAGATACATCCAGCTAACGTGTTTGGTTGTCGGTCAAACTCGTTGGCCGACAACCTGATCCACGGCACAAAATCTGCCTGAAACCTTCCCAGTTGGCAGTGATTTTCCGTTTGGTTTCCTAATACTTGTCCAAGCCACGACATGAAATAAGCTGTTGTGTCATGAGGTGTTAGCGTTTTTTGCTGCCTAGACAGGAAGTCTACGTTGGTCCGCGGGCTAACTTTATATCTGGGTGATCAAGGATGGTTGGGATCATTGTGCGGGTTGTTCCCGTGCTTTTGTTGTTGGCGTGGCTCGGAGGTACCTGGTACACGGGACAGGCGCTTGAAAAGCACCTGCGCTCTATGATTCGCGACGACCCCTCGAATATAGTCGAACAAGAGTTTGATCCGTTTGCTGAGCCTGAAGTCCCGCCTCTGTTGCACGATCGTGTCTGGCTCTCGCTGGTCGATTATCGCCGTGTTTTTCTAGCTAGCATCGCCCATATGCAGCTGCACGTACGTTTGGCTCCCGACGAGGAGCCCGTCAATATTCCCTTGCTGGCTAAATTCCATCATGGTCCGTTAATTTTCCCCGGTGGCTTTGCTGTGGGTTCAGCGCGGGTGCAAATAACGCTAGATGATGACCCCGATCGCCGGAATACTCCACCGCGGTGGGGGCGTCCGGCAATGATAGAGGAGGGGGCTTTGGTGACGCGTGGGTTAATTGCTTTTGATGGGGGATTCAGTGGAAAAAGTTGGCTGCAACAAGTGGAGCTTGGGTCTTATCCCATTAAATTTGAGCTGGAGAAGATGAGCTTTGCCCTGAGCGCCGATGCTGATTTATCCCATGTCTTGGTGCAAGGTGATATGACAAGTCTGCTGCTGACATATCTGGATAACAAACTGCAAATCGATAGAGCAGATATGGCTTTGCGGGCCAACAATGTGTTCGAGAAGAATCGTTACGATGGAGTGATGAACGTCAGCTGGACGGATGCTCAATTGCATTATCGTGAGTCGGCTAGCTACGTGTCTAGTATGGAATACGACACGGAGTATCGTTTGGTGGATGACAAGCTTGATGCCGAGCTGAGCCTTACCGCTGATAGCATAAAAACAGCGGAGGAAGACGAAGAAGATCGGGAGGTGATTTTTGATTACGGCGAAGCTGTTGCCGCGGTGGGAGAGTTGCCGATTGAGCGAGTGTTGGCCGTTTGGGATCACTACCGGCTTTGGGAGCCGCCAATGGCAGCGATGAGCGATAAGAAGACGACACCCTTTGAAAGGAGAAAAAAAACCGAGCACCTCATGCACCAAGTATCTTCCAGTGTGAGTGCTTATTCGAGTCTCAAAGTAGGGCTGGAAGATGAAGAGTTTCTGGTGCGTGCCAACGCAGAGTTTATCGGCGAAGAAGACAACGACGGCATGTCGCAGCTCGATACTATTGGGCAGCTTGTCGAGCATTTATTAGTTGATCTCACTTATCACGTCGACGGGCCTATGACGGAGCTTCCTGAGGCGAAGCAGGTGCTGGAACTAGCGCAAGAACTCGGTATGGCGGAGGTCGATAACATAGGCGTGTCTGGAAACCTACATATTCGAGCTGGAGAAGTTCGGGTCAATGGAGTGGAGAAGACTTCAGAGGAGTTTTTAGGAGACCGATACTCCGCCCCGTTGTGGCTGCCAGAGGGGTCGAGCGAGCCATCGAAAGATTAAACGACATTGCACCGAATTGCCTCTGACAATCACTTTTCAGCTTAACTGCTACACTCAGTCGGTTAAAGCTGGCTTCAAAGCTGTGACAACAAGACGTTCGCTCCCATCCTGAAGCTGGCACTGGCCATTGAGAGGGTGCTGGCAGTGATGAGATCGGTTCAAGTGAGATGCCTAGTTGGGCTTGTGGCCTGTAGCTCTCTTATTGGCTGCGGTTGGGTTGATGAGACTGGACGCCAGAGCAATACCACCCCTCAAATTGCCTTAGATCAGTCGAATATATTGACAGAAGGCCGTAGTTTTCCATGGCCTCTGCACAGCTTTGACGTCGACGGTAACATTGCCCGCCTAAATTTTGTTCAGACAGCCAGTGGCGCTGACGTTACTGGTTGTAGCGGAGAACTCTCGACCTTGTCGGTCGCTGCAACTCTGCGCGATGCCTGTCAGCCTCATCTGAGCGATGAAGAGTGCCAAGTTCAGTTTGATGTAGGCAGTCGGGAGGTTGTAGTTTCCATTCCAGAGCTGCGTCGGCCAGCTGCGTTAAGTTATCGCGTTGACGTGGAAGATGAAGATGGTGCGACTGACTCCAGTACAATTGATTTGTGCATTGACACGCTCAGTGAGATACCTGAAGCCGTAGACGACGATGGCTATGCAGTCACTTATCTCGGGCTGTTGGAGCATTCGGGTACGCGCTTTGATGAAAACTGTGAACGACAAGGTGGTACAGGTGTTCTAGCCAATGACAGTGACGATTTTGATTACAGTGAGGGCTGGAATAGCGGCCAGAACTGTCTGCGAGCAGAACTAGTTGAGGCCCCGATATACGCTGCAAGTTTTGAATTGCATGAGGATGGTGGTTTTTCCTACCGCAGCAGCGGAGCTGCAGGCCCTGGAACCGATGACAGCTTTAGCTACCGGGTAAGTGATGGCCAAAACCTCAGTGAAGTGGCCACAGCCACCATTTCGATAACCGGTGACAATGAACCGCCATTAGCTCTAAACCCAAGTGTTGAAACCAGAGAAGACCGGCCTTTGGATATCCTTTTCAGCACGCTGGGCAGTGATCCGGAGGGGACACCGCTGAGAATTGAGCGCACCAGCGAGCCATCTAGCGGTTCCCTGCGCGTGTTGGAAAACGCTGTGCGGTATTTACCTGAGGCCAACTTCCACGGATCAAGCGCCTTTTCAGTTGAATTGGTCGACGCCTCCGGTCTGTCGGTTGAGAGCCGCGTGAATGTGACAGTTGTTGAAGTCAACGACAAGCCGATTGTGGCCGGTTTACCCGATCAGCTGGCGTTGGAAATACAAGACCCTAGCGACATCCCCGAATTCCATTGGTCTTTCACGGTCTCTGATGAGGAGACTCCCGCGTCTGAATTGCTTGTTTCTTTTCAAGTCGATGCGGGTCTGGTGAGCTATCAACTCGATGCACCCAATGCCGAAGGTCGGTTGATGTTGAGCATTAGCCCTTTGCGCGATGGGCAGGGCACGGCAGTGCTTCGTGTGAGAGACAGCTCTCTCGGTTCGCTCGCTGCCCAGATTACCGAAATAGAGCTGCCTCTTTCTATTTCGGGTATGAATCTAGCGCCTCAGGCACAAGATGACGAAACAGAATTGTTTAAGAACACCTCAATCGAGGTGCCGGTGTTGATCAATGACCGTGATCCCGATGGGGATGAGGCGCTGCTGCGAATTGTTGAAATAGTGCAGCCAGCCGAATTTGGCAAAGCGACCATCAGTGACGATCAGCGCAGCATACTGTATGAGTCTCAATCACAACGCAGCGTCACCGACCAATTGGTTTATCAAATCGAAGACGAGCACGGTGGTGTGTCTAGAGCGACCTTGACCGTGAATGCGGTCAACCAAGACCCAGTGGCTATAGGAGAGAGCTTTGTCGTAAATAGCGGTTCGACACGCTTTTTTAATGTTTTGCTCAATGACAGTGATCCGGATGGCGATGTGTTGACCTTGCGTTTGCCTGAAGCTTCAGGAGTGGCGGGTGCCAGTATTGTTGAAGGTATTTTGAGGTATAGACCTTCTGGCAGTTTTGAGGGAGTAGTGCGTATTCCCTACGAAGTGTTGGACGGAGACGGTGGAGTAGCTGAGGCTGTCTTGCAGTTGACTGTCGAGCGACAAGACTCGGGGCGTTAGTTCAGTCTTTTAGGGTGGTATACCCGCCATAGACACGCGTGACTGTTGTGGTGATGCAGATGGCGCAAAAAACATATGCCAAGCTAGGGAAGTAAGTCGGGAAGAGACAAAAAGCGACAAGAAAGGCGATGGTTTCAGTCCCTTCTGCAAGGCCGTTGATATAGTACAGACCTTTGTTCGGCAGGCGGATATTTTTGATTTCCCGTTTTTGGGCCATGATAGCGAAAGCTAAAAAGCTCGCGCCTGTCCCCATAAAGCTAGTGATCAATGCAGCTGCAGCTAAGGCATTTGCAGCGGGGTCTGCGAGCGCGAAACCAAAGACAACGCTTGCGTAAAAAATAAAGTCCAAGGTGATATCCAGGTAGCCCCCTCGATCAGTGGGGCCGACTATTCGTGCTAGAGCACCATCCAATCCATCGCACAGTCGATTAACCACAACCAGCATTAGAGCTACCCAATAGCCCTCAAGGGCGAGCGCTGGAACCGCGAGCATGCCAAGGGCAAAGCCTGCAAGGCTGACTTGGTCGGGTCTGATCCCTCGCTTTTCTAAGCGTTTGGCCAATTGCGTTAGCGGAGTGGCGAGTTTCGGTATTACCCAGCTATCAAGCATCACTCGGCCCCTGGCTCTTGCCTCGACCTAGTTCACTCATGTTTAAGCATCGACTGCCAACTGGAATATCCTCTGGGTCGTGGGTAACCAACAAGACGGGTAAGTTTTGCTCGGCAGTGTGTTGGCTGACAAACTCTCGAAACTGTGTTCGTAGCGTTTGGTCTAGTCGCGAAAAGGGCTCGTCCAATAGAATCGCTTGAGGCTCTGCAAGCAGGGCGCGCATCAGACTGACTCTGGCGCGCTGGCCGCCGCTCAGTGTGGCGGGGTCTTTGTCAAAAAAACCCTCAAGCCCCGCTCTTTCTAGAGCTTGGTGTGCGCGCTCTATTCGCTTGTGTTTAGTCACACTGGAGGCAACAGCAAAATGTAGGTTCTCTCCCACGCTGAGGTGAGGGAATAGCAGTGCATCTTGGAACAATAAGCCAACTTTTCGTTTTTCACAGGGTAGGCCGTCTATCCTCCTGCCGTGCAACCAAAGCTCTCCAGTCGCGACAAAAGCTGGGTCCAACATGCCGCTCAACCATGAAAGCAAGGTAGACTTGCCCGATCCTGATGCGCCCATCAGGCAGACTGTCTCTCCACTGCTAATGGTGAGATCTAGCCTTTCGATTAAAACCGATTCACCGAGTGCGATGCTCAGCTGTTTGATTTCGAGGTGTTTGTCCGGTGCGCTCATGCCTCGTCTCGCAGGTGTTTTCGGTTTTTATAGAGTATGTTCGGCAGAGCAAAAGCTAGCGCAAAAGCGAGCATTGGCATTGTCATCTGTACAAATGCTGTGGCGGCGAGTGTGCGCCTGTCTCCGCCCGATACCATTGCTATCGCTTCAGTGGTCAGCGTGGGAAACCTGCCCGCTCCAACAAACAATGTACTCAGATACTGCGCAACGCTGACAGAAAAGCCAAGCGCCGAGGCGTACACCAAGGGCTTGAGTAAGATAGGCCGTTTGATCGACCACCACACTTGCCAGCGGCTCTTGCCAAGTGCCAAAGCTGTGTAAGTGTAGCGTTGGTCGTAGGCCTGCCAAGGACCATGCAAAGCTAGTACGATGTATGGAAATACAAACAAAGCGTGCACCCAGACCACCGACCACCAGCGGCCATCCGCCTGAAGTTTCAACAACAGCAATTGCACACCAAAGAGAAAAGCCAGTTGCGGTAACAACAGTGGCGCGTATAGCAAGCTTAGGTGTGGCAGACGCAAGCGCTTGACTGACTCCAGCAGTGCGACCGCGGCAATTAGACTGATGGCGGTGCTGGCGAGACCAAGGCTCAGCGTATTCCAGGCGGGTGTTAGTAGTTGGTCTGCATGACGCCCCCAGAACTGGAGACTAAAGCTCTGTGGCAGCGCATCGGGGAATCGCCAGCGCCAGGTTAAAGACCATAAAACGATGACGCTGAGGCTCGCGGCTATCGTGCTCATCCACAAAGGTGGGATTAACCATTTGCCTATGGCTGCGCTGATAGGTGCACGGCGATTGCCGTTGAGCCAATAGGCTTTGAGTAATGGCTTGATGAGTCTCTCTAGGCTTAGCCAGGCCAGGACGCTGGTGAGCGAGAGCAGCACCAGTAGCAGTGCACTTGCTGCACCTAAAGGCCATTTAGACGGATCGGGGTCGTGCAGCCATAGCGTGCTCTGAACCGCGAGTGTACCTGGAATAGCAGGCCCCAGTACCTTGGCCATATCAACCACTGACAGGCCATAGCTCAGCACGACAATCAAGGGCAAGCGCATCTGTTTGTACAGCTGCGGCACAACGAGTACCAGCCAGCAGCGCCAAGGGCTGTAGCCCAAGCTTTGCCCTAGCCAAGTGCTTTGTCGGCAGTTTGTCTGGCCGAGTGCGGCCAGTAACGTGAGTAGTAAGAAGGGTGTTTCTTTGATCGCAAGTCCCAATAGCAAGGCGATGCCCCAAGGGTCTTGTACGGTGGCGAGATCCGGCGGTCGGCTCCATCCGCTAAGCCAAGGCGAGAACAGGCGAGCAAGCCATCCACTAGGGCTGATTAAGAAATAGAAGCCCACGGCGAATGCTGCGTGAGGAACGGAGAGTAAAGCCGGGAGTGTTCTTTTTAGTTTTTGCCCAAGGCGGCTCTGCGTAATCCAATACCCTAGGCACAATGCAATGCTCAGCGCCACTAGGGTGCTACCCCAAGCGGTCCAGAGCGACAGCAGCACCGAGCTCTTGATAGAGGGGATTTGTAGCATTTGCTGCAAGGCATTTGCGCGTGCTGAAAAATGAGCCGTACCCGTGCCAAAAGCGAGGGCGATGGTCAAGCCCAGCCCCGCCAAAACGGGTACTGCAATGGCAGCTAGCGGAAGCGTAGCCGCCAGAAGCCTTTTCATCGTGATCAGTGACCGTAGCGTTTCAGCCACTCGCTCTCGAGCAACTCCACCCATGATGCATGTGGCTCGAGCAGGGTTGGGCTGAGTTCTGCGGGCGAGAGAGTGGCGACTCCCCGCGGGGCGTTCTCGAAGGCTGAGCGTTGATCCGCGTCAAGTTTGTCCATCGCCAAAACGGTGGGATCTCCCCACACGTTGGGATCAGCTTTGTGCAGTTGAGCGGAGGCGGACATCAAAAAGTTGGCGAAAACCATCGCGCCTTCTTTGGCTTTGGCGTTGAACGGCACCGCGACGAAGTGTGTGTTGCCAATGGTGCCGCTGTTGTGAATATAAGTTCTCACCGTGTCGGCTAGCTGTCCGTCTGCTATAGCACGACTCGCTTCAGAAGGGTTAAATGAGAGTGCTATGTCTAACTCGCCGTCATCCAATAACTGGCGCATTTGTTGACCGTCTGCCGGAAAGTTTTTACCTTCACGCCATAGTGTCGGATGGAGTGCATCTAGAAAATCCCACAAGGGTGCCGTAACGGTTGCGCTGTCTGTCTGGTCAGCGGGCTTCTGTAGTTCTTTGGGGTCTTCGGTGAGTTCGAGCAGGGCTTGCTTGATAAATGTCGTGCCGTGGAAGTTAGGTGGTTTGGGGTAGCTGACGCGACCAGGGTTTGCCTTGGCGTGCATGGAGAGTGCTTGCATAGACTGCGGAGGCTCTGGCAGCGTTGCAGTGTCGTGCATAAACACCAGTTGCGCCATACCCCAGGGAGCCTCTAGGTTGTCTACCGGTTCTCCAAAATCTGAAGTTGTAGTGGGTTTGTTGTCCGTGTCCACTAAAGCGTAGCTTGGCAGGTTGTGAGTCCATGGGCTTTGAAGCAAACCATTGGTTTTGAGGTTGCGAAAATTTTCGCCATTAACCCACATCAAATCAACGCTTCCGTCATCGCTGCGCTCAGCGGTCTTCTCGGCCAGTATTCTTGCAACCACTGCCGCTGCGTCGGTGATTTTGACGTGCTCTATTGTCACGCCGTATGTCTGTTTTACTTGCTCTCCTGCCCACTGAATATAGCTATTGATCGTGTCCGAGCCACCCCAGGCGTTGAAATACACTGTCTGGCCTTTGGCCTCTTTGACTGTCTCGTCCCAGCTCTCCGCTTGTACGGTGCTGCACGCTAACACGAGGGTGGCTGCCACTAGGGTTTTACTCAATCGCACGTTCAACATCTATAGATTTCCTGTCTTGTTGTCTTTTATTCGGCAGTTAGAAGCGCGTTCTATTGTACATGCTCAACTGCTGCACATAGAGCGGAATACGTGTGAGCCCCTATGCTCGGATGTGCTCTGTTGCTCGCGCCGAGGCTGCGGTATGGCCCGATCGCTGCAGCGTGCAGGGCTATCAGTTAAAATACGCATATTCTTTATTGTTCCATTGCCCCACTTGTTGGGGTTTTACTAGTTCTGCGCTTTGAGAGTGCACTAGTGCAGCCCCACAGTGGTAGACCGGTGACCATTTTTATGACTGTTTCAAAAGCTCCTCGCCGCCCCGCTTTGTTAATCGTAATGGACGGCATTGGGCACAATCCATCGCGTCTTAACAACGCCGTGGCACAGGCTCGTACACCAAATTTAGATCGGCTTTACAGTAGTCATCCTCTGACCGTTCTCGAAGCCAGTGGGCGCGCCGCCGGTCTGCCAGATGGCCAGATGGGTAATTCGGAGGTGGGGCATTTGACCCTTGGCTGCGGGGCAATTTTGCGCCAGGACTTAGTGCGTATTAATGCGGCCTGTCGAGACGGTGAGTTAGCAGAAAATTCAGCGCTGCAAGAAGCTTTGGCCGTGTGTACGACAACAGGGCGGCCCTTGCATTTGTTGGGTTTGGTGTCCGATGGGGGGGTGCACAGCCATATCGATCACTTGATGGCACTGGTTGCAATCGCAGGCCAGATGGGGGTGAAACCGGTGGTTCACATGATCACCGATGGTCGTGACACCGCTCCGCGCTGCGCGGCGGCATACTTGGATGAGCTTGAAGCAGCGCTGGCTGCTGCCAACGGACAGATAGCAACGGTGATTGGACGCTTCTACGCCATGGACCGCGACCAGCGTTGGGAGCGAGTAGAGAAAGCATGGCGGCTGATGGTGCGAGGGGAGGGCTTCGAAGCGGCGTCTGCTAGAGAAGCCATCGAATCGGCCTACGCAAATGATCTAGGTGATGAATTTATTGAGGCAAGCAAAACAGCTGACTTTGTGGCCATGGAGCCGGAAGATCAAGTGGTGTTCTTCAACTTCCGCAACGATCGCCCGCGTGAGCTAACTGAGGCCTTAGCCAAGAGCAATTTTGATGGCTTCGATCGAGGCGATGAGAACACGCAGGTGACGGTGACCTGCATGACGCGCTACGACAGCACGTATCCCTTCCCTGTGATTTTTGAAAAAGAACGCCCACAGACCACAATCGGCGAAGCAGTCAGCGCCTTGGGTCTCAAGCAGTTTCGCTGCGCCGAAACCGAGAAATATCCGCACGTGACGTTTTTTCTGAACGGCCAGAGAGATCTGCCGTTTGAGGGAGAGGACCGTGAGATGATCCCTTCGCCCAAGGTTGCGACCTACGATCTACAACCTGAGATGAGTGGCTTTGAAGTTTGCGAGGCGACCAAGCGCGCGATTGAGAGCGAAGAGTACAGCTTGTTGGTGGTGAACTTTGCCAATGGCGATATGGTGGGGCACACAGGCGTCCCAGCGGCTTGTGTCAAGGCAGTGGAGGTGGTTGATCAGTGTGTTGGTGTGTTGGTACAGGCTGCACAAGAGCATGGTGTATCCGTTATCGTCACCGCTGACCATGGCAATTGCGACCAACTGAAAGACCCGATAACTGGCGAACCTCACACACAGCATACGACCTATCCCGTGCCGTGTTTAGTTATTGATCCAGCCAACCCCACACTGGCTAACGCCATGGGCATATCCAATATTGCACCAACCTTGTTGCAGCTGATGGGGGTGCCAAAACCGGCGAAGATGCCTGAAGAGAGTATTATTCTCGGCGCTCTCGATTGAGTGGAAGCAGTCAATCGAATTTTGCGAGTCGCTTGCAGGCCCTGCTTTTACAAGACGCACATCGCCTTCAAGTGATAGAGGCGGCTGAGAGAATCGTTTCGCAGGCCGCCCTAGCCGATGCGATGCTGGCGGCTGGTTTTTTGCGCAACTGCGTGTGGGATCACTTGCACGGGATGGCTGCTTCACCGCTCAACGATGTCGATCTGATTTATTTTGATACTGCGCGGCTGGAAGAACAATTTGATCTGGAAGTAGAGCAGGCTCTCGTGGGCGAGTTACCAGATGTCCGTTGGGAAGTTAAAAACCAAGCGCGTATGTGGAAATCTCATGCGGACCCGCCATATACAAACTCACTTGATGCCATGCGTTATTGGCCTGAACAGCAAACAGCGCTAGGGTTCTGTTTGGACGGCTCAAGAAGGGTTGTTTCTCCCTTTGATTTGGCCCCCTTGTTTGCGGCAGAAATTCGTTGTGGTCCCTTTCGGCCCTATTCGCTGATGCGAGAGCGAGCCGATCGAAAGAAGTGGATGCAGCGTTGGCCAACGCTTCACATGTTGCGGGCAGAAAAGCTTTCTTAGCTTGCCGCCGCCAGTGGCTCTTCTAGTTTTTCATTGATCTGAGAGTGGTCAAGTGGTTCTTTCGTTGCCGGTAAGTAAATTATATCCACGACCGGGTCTATGGGCTGTGCTCGGCGAAAGTTCGCGTCCAGTGTGGGGTAATTTTTACTCCATCCTTGGTAGATGGCGATAAGTGTCAACAGGCATTTGTGTGGGCTTTTGTCGTAGATTAAACAGCCAAGCGCTGATTTAAGAAAGCTGAGTGATCGCCTGATTTTTGCTCGTTTGTATACTCTGGCAGTTTGGTCTAAGTGGTCAATCAGTTGGAAGGCATCGCGCACGTGCACATAGTGTTTCCACTTTCCCTCGCGCACAGAGTGTCTTCCCAAGGCGGTCTTGTTGCTGCCGTATTTGACTGTTTTTCTGATCAGTCGATCTGGGATATAGACTACATCGCATACTAAGCTCGCTCTGTAGCCAAACAGCGTGTCGTAACCAGAGATAAAAAAAGTTTTTTCTGGCAGGCCTACTTTCTTTACCAGAGAGCTTTTGACCAACATGCCTTCAAAGCAGGCGTAGTTTACGACTTGATAGGGTCGACCGTGGTCAAACGCTAAATCGCTATTGGTGAACACTTTGCCGCGGCTTTCAACCAAGTGCCCCTCCCAGGGAATGACGTGGCCTTGGTCTGTGACCCGAGAAGGGTTGATACAGTTAAACCTTTGGGTGAATTTCGCCATTTTTAGCATGGCATTAGGTGGGACAACCACATCGTCATCCAAGGTCCATATCCACTGCATTCCACTTTTTAATGCGGCTTCAAAGCCGTGATAAAAGGCGGTGGCTCCACCTCGATTTTTGTCTATGCGCAGCAGGTCGCACCAAGGATAGAGGGTGCGGACCATCGAGAAAGTGTCATCGCTCGATCCATTGTCAATAACAATAACTTTTTTCGGTCTTGGCGAGCATGCCTTAATCGAATCCAGCGTCTGGCGCAGTAGCTTACTCCGATTGAAACTAACAACAATGGCGCAAGTTTCTCGGGCAAGAAGTACGGCGTCACCTATCGCCTTTTTGTTTACAGTTTCCATTGTCAGTGCTGAAATCCTTAACTAACAAAGCGGTCTAGGAGTTTTCAGTCACTATTTGTGCCTGTGAGTGCCTTTCTTGTTAAAGCGCCATTGTTTAGCTGTATTTAAAGGGCTCATTTAGGCTAGAAATAACACGGTTTGTTTGTGTTGTTACAGTCTTTTCTTGCGTATTGTGGGAGTTTGTCGAGGACGGGCCGATGTTTGGGTTAATTATCTATCGCGGCTTGAATGGCTTCTTTGGTCGCGGAGGTGTGTTCATCACGCATCATGTGGTTGAGGTACAGACTGAGACTACGGTAGAGGCTGGCGATATT
Source organism: Granulosicoccaceae bacterium (assembly GCA_049607125.1). GTDB lineage: Bacteria > Pseudomonadota > Gammaproteobacteria > CALCKW01 > CALCKW01 > CALCKW01. Next base: position 21,884 of record JBMYWE010000004.1, read on the forward strand.
TGGGTCGGTTTCATCTAGGCTCTGTAGGTGGCGATGAATG
>JBMYWE010000005.1:0-21561 GCA_049607125.1 Granulosicoccaceae bacterium
CTTACTGTGTTACGTCACAATTGACAGTGACAGAGAAAGCACAGCCTACGAGTCACTAGACCTAGAGCTTCTGATCAACGAAGTTTGGAAGTCGCAGTCCGGCACCGACGCCCTAGAGCTTACTCTTGAATTACAGCACCCGCCTCTAAACGCACCAAGAAAGCACATAGTGCTGATACTAAAGCACCTTATTGCCAATGCCGTTGTACACCACGACAAAAAAGCGGGCTGCGTTCGGGTGACACTTTCTCACACTAAACGTACAAGTTCTGTTTGCATACAAGACGATGGCCCAGGTATTGATCCGCAGTATCGGCAAGAGGCGTTGAGGTTATTTAGCACATTAAAAAAGCGCGATGAAAAAGAAGGCTCTGGCATGGGACTTCCTATCGTCAATAAAATCGTCTCTTCACTTGGCGGTAAGCTGAACTTTGGCTTGGGGCTACACGGGCGGGGTTCATCAATTTCGATTTCGATACCTCGCTGTTCTACACATTGAGCAAAGCAAAAACCCCTTAGTCGGGTTATTTAAAAAACTAGACAACGAACACCTGACGGTTCTGGAGAAAATACATGGCTCAGAATTCACAGAAAATGCCTACAGATGCGGTTCCAATAAGTAGCAGCGTAGTCGCTGAATTTATACCCATTGCCGATGCAAGCGATGAACGAATCTGTGCAGATCTGCGCTGGGCATTTAATCAATGGCAGTCGCTTTGCGGCCAAAATACGCCGCCTCAATGGGATGAGATGACCCATCAGAGCTTTATGCCCGTGAGCCGGCGCTTAATGATCGTGCTCGCAGACGGTGACTGGCGTAGAGACGAGTTTGACGTCATTTATTGTGGTCAGCACGTGGCAGATTTTTTAAACCAAGGCAGGCCGGTGCGCTATCAGCAAATGCGGGTTGAAGATGCAAACTTTGAGAAAAACTACCAGGACGTCAAGACTCGCAACGGCCGAGTGATGGAAACTCAGCAACCAGAACTGGTGATGAAACGCATGGACTGGGCTGATATGCGATACATTCAGTACCAGTGTTTAATTTTGCCATTCCTGTGTGAGGGCGATTGCCGCTATGTGGTTCACGTGATGGAGTTTAAACTCTCACCAGGCACACCTAGCCCGGATATTTCATCACGGACGCGATGATCGCGTATGAAATTGATTCGTCAGCAAATTTTCTGAAGAAGCGCTGTAGTGGTTCTACAGTCGACTGAAGAAAATTCTGCTGACGGATCAAGAGCATAGCGAGGGCACGAGCCTGTGATGAAACATCCGGGCTGGCGCAAACGACTAAACAAATCGCTATATCTCGCGAACAGCCAAAGAACCTGCGGCTGAAGCCATGGCCGCCGCAGCTCCTCGATGCAGAATACGTTGCGCCCGCTCGCTACTCAATGAACGCCGCACGGCTAAAGCGGCCAACACAAAAACACCGCCCACAACCAGCAGCACAGCGATTGTCAAGGGCACTAATACACTTGCCCAGCTGAAAAAACTAACGCTCTCTAGATCAATTACCGCCGGTAGTAATGCCAAGTAAAAGGCGATGGTCTTAGGGTTGCCGAGCGTTATAGATAACCCAGAGACAGCGCTAGAGAGCAAATCGAGGGGTCGCTGCGCTTTGCTGTCGAGATTATGATGTTGAGCGTGCCAAAACTGCCAGGCGAGAAAACACAGATAGGCAATAGAAGCCCAACGGATAGCGACAAACAGCCCCGAAAAACTCTGAGCCAATAGCGAAAGCCCAAACACAGCAAAACTAAGATAGCAAAGGTCACCAAGGATCAGACCGAGTAACATCGAAAATCCCGCCATAGCCCCTGAGCTGACACTGCGCGCCACCAGCGCGGTTATACCTGGCCCAGGTATGGCTGCAGCTATGCCAAGTGCGATGATATAAGCAACTGCTTGACTAAAATCAATCAAAGGTGGTTATCTCGGTCTGTTGTTATGTGCTGCGCAAGTTATAACAAGAATCCACTAAACCGAAGGCTTTTTGTCCGCAGTAGGCAACTCCTCCTCAGCCGCTTCACTGGCGGCAGCTGCAATATTTTTAGTGTCTTCGGCAGACAACTGCTGGCTACCCTCTAAGCCCGGAATGTGCACCATTACCTGTTTGCGCGCAAAGGGTATGCCTGCCTCTTCAAAGGCCTTTTGTACCCGCACATAAACCTCTTTGCGAATCATGAACTGTTTGCCTGGTTTCGCCATAAATTTTCCGCGCACCACAATACCGTTGTCATCGACTTCTGCCACCCCTTGAGACTTAAAAGGCTGCAGAAAGTCTTCTCCCAACTCAGGGTGTGTCAGTAAATCATTGCCAATGCCTTTGAATATTTTTTTTACTTTGTTGATGTCTGTGTCAAAAGGCACTCGAAAACGCAGCTTCATGATGACCCAGTCGCGGCTGAAGTTGGTCAGCTTGGGAATTTCACCGTAGGGGATGGTATGCACTAGACCGCGGTGATGGCGCAGTCGCAGCGAGCGCAGGGATATTTTCTCTACGTTCCCCATCGTACCTTCCACGTCGATGTATTCGCCTACGCGAAAGGCATCATCGGCGAGGAAAAATAAACCCGAGACAATATCTTTGACGAGCGTCTGAGCTCCGAAACCAATGGCCAGACCCACAACACCGGCACCCGCTATGATAGGGCCGATGTTGATACCCCATGTATCCAGCACCATAATGATGGACACCACCACAATGAGCACTTTTGCGGTCTTGTGTAAAATAGGCAGAACGGTCGCCACACGAGACAATCCCACGCCACCAATTTCACCAGCTCCCTCTTCTTGGTCTTCTGCGGAACCGCCTTCTAAGGCAAGCCACCGTTCGATCATAATGGTGACCAGCTCCCACATGAGATAGGCCATCATAAAAATAAACAGCAGCTCAATCAGATTGCCGGTGGCCTGCGCACCCAAACCAGACTCAGCTAAATCGAGAATGTTCAAACCCCAAAGCCGCGCCAAGGTGTAGAGCACCAAGCCGACAACCACAACACGCCCAACCCGCAATAGCCCCTGCTGCATTTTGCGGCGAGCCTTCGCTGCTGCTTCGGTTTCGTCCTCGGGAATCTCCACGCTTTTCCAGACAAAAAGTGAAATCAGCGCATCTATACCTGGCCACAGGAATATCACCACAAAGGTGATATACACAGCAGATTGAGAATACACACCTACGCCACCTGCATTGACCACAATCTCAACACAGAAGTATTTGGCAACCAACAAAGCCATGGCAATTTTTGGCCAATTGACCGCGAACCAGCTCACGTCTTCCGGCGCTTCATCACCTATTGCAAGTGTAACTCTCTTCTTATTCTCGAGCAGGACCTCGGTCAATGCATGGCGGTTAAACCAAATGGTCAACACAGCAAGTGCATACATAGAGATGTGTGTAAAAAACGCCAATGGCCAAAACCCATCCATATTGCCGTCTTCTGTGTGACCTATACTCCCAAAAATCCAGAATACATTGTGCATCCAAACAAAATAGGCTGCGAGCACAGCGTAGCTAATGGTCAAACGCCATGCACGTTCATCACTGGTGTTACAAATGCGCAAATCAGGGCGGCCTGGAGCGAAATAAAAACGAGCCAAAACAAATCCCATCCCCCCAGCCGTACAGGCGGCGATGAAGCAATACATAAATAAATTGGGAAGCGATTCTGCGGGATAGAAATTTGATATAACCAGCTTTGCGGCCAGCCCAAACGCCAGAACACCCGCTATATCAAACGCAAGCCTGGTATGGATTATTTTCAATATACCCCACAGGGTTGTGGACACCGCTTCAATCAATCGCTGCTTGCTCTTGCGAAACAGAAGTGACACCACCCGTTCTGCGACCACACCCACCGCTATCGCCATCAGCGTTATCCACAATAATTTGGCGATACCATCGGGTGAACTGGCTTCATGAATACTGCTAAAAATTCGATCGACTATCGATGGAATCTCATTGGCACGGCCAACTGATTTTCTCGAATTTTCCCAGTAGGTAGCAAACCCTTGCTGTATTGGGGAGCCAGCATTTGCTTCGTTCGCTGCGGCGAGCTCCTTGGCTTCGGCAACCGCATCGAGTCGCTCAATCAGGAGTGCGCGAACGGCGTCATCGTTAAGCTGAGAAACCAAGTCGCGCACCGCTGCTTTACTGTCGGGCTCGGTGATCGAAATAGCCTCGCTGACAGCGGATTGCTCAACGGTGCCCGCCATGGGAGTGGCAGCTTTCAGCACCCCGCTATACAGTGTTAGAGCCAAAATAAGAATCGAGCTCAATAGCAAATGGACTGGGCGCTTAGGCGACATAAGTTTACCTAGAGAAGTTTTAAGAGGCTTACTCGATTGAAGTAATGAAGCTATTTTTATGTTGCCTAAATCACAATGGAGCAGCAAGCTTTTTATAGTGTTACCTAATCTTCTTTCTCACGTCGCGCTCTGGGGTGCGCTTTGTCGTACACATCAACCAGGTGTTGAAAGTCAAGATGGGTATAGATTTGTGTGGTGCTGATGTCAGCGTGGCCGAGCAGCTCTTGTACTGCGCGCAGGTCACCGCTTGATTCCAGAAGGTGAGTGGCAAAAGAGTGACGCAGCATATGAGGATGAACATGCAGTGGAAGGCCACGCTCTTGGGCGAGTTTCTTTAGACGGTGTTGCACTGTGCGAGAGCCCATCCGAGTGCCGCGTTGATTCACGAACAGTGCCTGTTCATCAGGTTTCGACAGCGTATTTCTAACGCCTAGCCACGCTTTCAGTGCACTCAGTGCTTGTCGCCCCACAGGCAGCTCGCGCTCTTTACCGCCCTTCCCTATAACCCGAAGTTGCGCGTTGTCTTGATCGACCGTATCGACATCTAAGGCAATTACTTCGGCCAATCGAAGGCCACAAGAATAGACCAGTTCAAACATAGCCTGATCGCAGTATTCTGGTGGGCTTTGCGGTTTGCCGGCGAGCAGTTGGTCTGCCTGATCTACGGCCAAGACACGCGGCAAAGGTTTGTCTCGCTTAGGAGCAGCGATATCTTGCGCCGGGTTGTGCTCATACAAGCCGTGGGTGATTCCGTACTTGTAGAAAGATCGGATGGCCGAGAGGCGCCTAGACAAGCTGCGCGGCGCCTGACCTCTGCGGTGCCAGGTGGCAACCATACTGCGCAATTCTGGGCCGGTCAGATGGGCCCAGCCGACGCAGTCGCGCTCTACCATCAGAGCGATGGCGGCATCGAGGTCACGCTGGTAGTTACTGAGTGTATGTGGGGAGTAACGGCGCTCTTCGCGCAAATGGCGGAGATATTCCGCCACAGGCGCATGCGCATCATCCGGGTCTGTCTCTGCGACAGGCATGCCTGAAGCTAGCGCAAGAAGCGATTCACACCGCTGCTAACAAGTTGACCAACGCGCTCGAGAAACAGGTGGCCTTGGTCGCGCGTGTAAGTCAGTTCACTGCGTGAACCCAAGCTCAATAGGCCCAATTCTCGGCCGGCGATCAAAGGCACAATGGCAACAGAGGCTTGGTCGCTGGCGCGTTCGCCAAACAGCACCTGCTTTTGCATTTCGCTGGCGAGGCCGCAGCGGATCTTGCGGTTCTGCAGCACGTCGCTAAAGCATTGCAAGTCATCATGGTCGTGAGATACATAGCGCCACGGCGTATCGACACTGCGCTCGCCCTCTTCCGCATCGATCAACATCACGGCCACATCGTCGGCCGAGAAGTGCTCCAGCAGCAGATCCCGGCTGGCGGCCAGTAAATCGTCGAGAGAGTCGGCCGCCATCAGCTCGAGAGAGAACTGGTGGACGCTTGCCGCTATGCGGTCGTTTTCGCGCGCGGCACCGATCATTTCGTGCAACTGGCGCTTGAGCTTATCGTTGGTATCGCGAAGGGTACTGAGCTGGCGCTCCACCAGAGACACAGCGCCAGCGCGTTGGTGTGGGACCCGCAACACCTCTAGCAACTGTGGGTGCTGGTGGAAGAAGTCTGGGTTGTCGCGCAGATAGCGGGCAACGCCGCGGTCATCCAATTCGGGGCGCTCGGCTACGGCCTCAAGTTCGCTCATAGTTCCAGTGTTCCGTCGTAAACATGGGCGGCGGGGCCTGTCATCCGCAGGTCAGTTCCCTCGCCTTCCCATTCTATGGTTAGTTGTCCGCCTACAAGATCCACCTCAACTCGAGTGCCCAAAAGCCCCCAACGGCTACCCACCGCCACTGCGGCACAAGCGCCGGTGCCGCATGCTTGGGTCTCGCCCACGCCGCGCTCAAAAACGCGCAGCGAAATATGGTGGTCGTTGTGTATCTGCATAAAACCGGCGTTGACGCGACGCGGAAAATCCCGGTGGTTTTCAATCAGCGGGCCGAGCGTCAAGACCGGCGCGGTCTCGATGTCGTCAACGCGAAGAACCGCGTGCGGGTTGCCCATAGAGACAGCCCCAACGGTCAATTTTTCGCCGGCGACCTCTAGAGCATAGTCGCTTTGTACAACCTTGCTGGTAAAGGGAAGAGACGCAGGATCAAAGTTGGGCGTGCCCATATTCACAGTGACCAAATCATCGCCGTGCACTTGCAGGCGAATATCACCGTTATGAGTGCGTACGGGGATGTCTGTTTTGTCGCTCAAACCTTGACGGCGGACAAACACCGCGAAGCAGCGCGCCCCGTTGCCACAGTGCTCCACCTCGCCACCGTCGGCGTTATAGATTCGGTAGTTGAAGTCGACACTCGCGTCACCTGGCGGCTCAACCACTAAGAGTTGGTCAAAACCGATACCGGTGGTGCGGTTCGACAGACGCTCAATAGCCGCCCTGTCCAGCGGCATGGGCCGCTGGGTGGCATCGATGACCATGAAATCGTTGCCAAGGCCATGCATTTTGGCAAATTCGAGCTTCATGCTAACCGCCAAAGGTCGATTCGAGTGCAAACAGCTCTTGCTCACTCTGGCGGCGGCGCACGAGCTGGTGCTTGTCTCCATCGACCATCACCTCGGCGGTAAGCGGGCGGGAGTTGTAATTAGAGCTCATCACGGCACAATAAGCGCCGGCTGAGTGTACAGCCAACAAATCACCCGCCTGCACTGCCAGTGGCCGTTGCTTGCCCAAGAAGTCCGCAGATTCACACACGGGGCCCACTACGTCCATCTCGATTGCCGGCTGATCTCGCGGCTTTACAGCTGTAATTTCCTGCCAAGCACTGTACAGGGCGGGACGAAGCAAGTCGTTCATCGCACCGTCGACGATGGCAAAGTGGCGATCTCCATTTTCTTTGAGGTACTGCACTTCGGTGAGCATCACTCCGGCGTTACCAACTATGGCTCGCCCGGGTTCGACGATAATTTTGAGGTCACGACCTTCAATCAAAGGAGCCAGCGTTTTATGCCACTGGTCGAGATCCATCGGCGTCTCATCTTTGTAGCGAATGCCCTGCCCACCGCCTAAATCCAGCTCTCGAATGACGATGCCATCTTCGGCCAACTCATCAATCAAGCCCAGCAAACGTTTGGCCGCATCTATATAGGGGTCAATCTCGGTGAGCTGTGAGCCAATGTGACAATCCATGCCGACCACGTCGATATGGCTTAATTTCGCAGCGCGCTGGTAGACCGAGCGGGCGACATCGTGGCCGATACCGAATTTATTTTCTTTGAGACCAGTTGAGATGTAGGGGTGAGTCTGAGCATCTACGTCAGGGTTGATGCGAAGAGATACGCGCGCGACCTGATTTAGCTCACTTGCCACTGCATTTAGTCGTTCCAACTCCGCTGCGGATTCTACATTGAAGCTGTGGATACCTACTTCGAGCGCGCGCGCCATTTCGGAGGCTTTTTTACCCACACCCGAGAAGACGATTTTGCTCGCGTCTCCGCCCGCAGCGAGCACCCGTTCGAGCTCACCTATCGAGACGATATCAAAACCCGAACCCAGCTCTGCCAATACACCTAGTACCGCTAGATTCGAGTTGGCCTTTACCGCATAACACACTTGGTGGTTCCAACCGACTAGAGATTGATCAAAAGCACGCCAAGCCGTTTCAATGGCTGCACGTGAGTATACGTATAGCGGCGTGCCGTATTGTGTGGCCAACTGAGTCAGTGGAAGGTCTTCGGCATACAGCTCGCCGTTTTGTTGCGTAAAAGCAGTCATTATTCGGGTTCTTTATTTGATTCTGGGTCAGAGTCTTGGCTTTGGGGCTCAATAGTGACAGGTTTTTCTATCGCTTCGAGTTGTACCAGCGGTCCTTTATTGCCACAACCGGACAAGCCAATTGTCAAAATTATGACGAAATGAGCACTAGCGCACGTTTTAATCTGTTTCACGTTTGTATCATCCACTTCGAACTCGTCGAATAGTTTGCTGCCTCGCTCAAAAGTGTAGAAGACATCACTTGCCCACTCTTTGAGAACTGAGTAAATTCGATCGTGTATCTAGCCCTTTCATTACCTAAGGAGCAGGACAATGCAACTCAATGATAAATCGCACTATTGCGGCTCTTACCTAGGTTTGGCGCTCGCTAGCAGCACCGCCGTTTGGGCTCTGATGGCTGTCGCCTACAGCTACCTGTAGCGACAACTCATCCCAGTAGTAGCGACAGGCTGTTAGAGAGCCTACTCGGACAACCAAGCTTTTCGCTCACGACCACGATTCACGGCATCACGCACTTGATTGGGCGCTGTGCCGCCAAAGTGGTTACGGCTCTCGACAGAGCCCTCTAAACTCAGCACACCAAAGACATCTTGTTCGATATCGGTCGAGAAGTTGCGCAGTTCTGACAGCTCCATCTCAGCCAAGTCACGCCCCGTCTCCAGTCCCAATCGAACTGCCTGACCGACCACTTCATGCGCATCTCTAAAGGCAAGACCTTTTTTCACGAGGTAGTCGGCTAAATCTGTTGCGGTGGAGAATCCACGCAAGGCCGCCTCGCGCATCTCCTCACGGCGAAAGCCGATCGCAGGTATCATATCGGCAAAAGCGCGCAAGGAGCCCAACAAGGTATCGACCGTATCGAATAGAGGTTCCTTGTCTTCCTGATTGTCTTTGTTGTAGGCCAACGGCTGAGATTTCATCAGTGTCAGCAGGCTAAACAAGTGCCCATAAACTCGTCCGCTCTTGCCCCGAATCAGCTCTGGCACATCGGGGTTTTTCTTTTGCGGCATGATTGAACTGCCGGTACAGAAGCGATCAGGTAGATCGATAAAGTTAAACTGCGCCGAGGACCACAACACCAATTCCTCGCTGATGCGCGACAGGTGCATCATCAAAATGGCGGCGTCGGAGCAAAACTCGATGGCGAAATCACGGTCGCTGACGGCGTCGAGCGAATTTTCGGCAGGTGCTGAAAAACCCAACTGCTGGGCGCTGAAATGACGATCGATCGGGTAGCTGGTACCGGCCAGTGCAGCTGCACCTAAGGGCAGCACATTCATTCGACGGCGACAGTCGCGAATTCGATCAGCGTCGCGCAACAACATCTCAAACCACGCCATCAAGTGGTGACCCACCGTTACCGGCTGAGCTGTCTGAAGATGCGTAAAGCCGGGCATCACCGCGTCGGCGTGGGCTTCGGCCTGAACTAACAAGCCATCGAGCAATCGATCGATCTCGCTCGAGATTTCATCGAGCGCGGTGCGCAAGTACAAACGGATATCAGTAGCGACTTGGTCGTTGCGCGAGCGACCTGTGTGCAAACGCTTGCCCGCCATACCCACCTTCTCGGTCAGGCGCGCCTCTATATTCATGTGCACATCTTCTAGCGCTATCGACCAAGGGAAGGAGCCATCGGCAATCTCCGCGCTGATCTCATCCAAGCCGCGGAGAATATCGCTCTTATCCTGCTCACCAATAATGCCCTGCTTGGCCAGCATCAAAGCATGTGCACGCGAACCCTCGATATCCTGCTGTGCCATGCGCTGATCAAACTGTACAGAGGCCGTAAACTCTTCTACAAAGGCGTCGGTATCTTCGGCGAAACGTCCGCCAATCAGCTGGCGGCTAGGGGGCTGTTGATTGCTCATGTCTGCAAGGTCCGATGGCGACTAAACCCACCATTCTACACGCTTAAAGCAAGGCACTGAATGAAAGAATCGGACAAACGAGAAGCTGGGCAGACAGCACGTGATATATCAACAACGTCAACTAACGCGCGCATCGCATGAACGATTGAATACGCTTTTTAGACCTGCCATTTGGATCACAGTAGATTGTTGGTCAACGCTTGAAATAAATCACAGGAGCGCGAAGCTAAGCGGAAGCACAGCACAATTGCTTTTGTCATAGTTTTGTTTTGAAAACCGGTGCCAAGGATCGCAGCGGTCTCATTCGGTCGATATAAAAAATCGCCGCCAGTCATTTGATCTCGACTAAGCCTAAGCAAATAAAACCATTTAAAGGCGAATGTGTACAATCTGGTTGAAAGCCGATTCCACTTGTGTTCCAACAGCAAGGCTTCAGTGGATGGTGTTTGCGAACGCTCCCAAGCGGCTACTGGTTCCAAGTCCCTGCACGGTTATTAACCTGCTGAAAGCTCTCGTCGGGCACAGTCGACCCTCGATTGAAGAAAAATTTATCTAATTTGACCCCGCCTTCTCTGACAGCAACTTCGACCTTGTTGTGCCCAGCATTGAGCTGGTACATCCAAAATGAAACTAAGATGCGACAGTTTTCAAACAGCTTCCGGAGCCTTATTTTTTTGTGCGTCATGGGCGTTATCGTCATCACCACTTTCATACAGGCGCAGCACGAGTAAGTTGTTAAGAAATTCGCTGACGAAGCAGGGATCGACGAGCTAAATCCCGTCGCAAGCTGAGACCAGAGAAGCTATGCTCACGACAACACTTTGTATAATTTTGAGTTCCACGATGGCCGTCGCTGAACAGCAAATCACCCAGTTTTTCCCACAGCTTAGTCAGAACGTTGAGTTGCTCAAATGGCTGGCAGCAAATGCTCGGCAAGCGACGGTGCCCGCTGGAACCACCGTGTGTACCGAAGGGGATTCCTGCCAGGCGCTGGCCTTGGTTCTGGAGGGCTCTGTGCGTGTGTACAAAGGCAGTGAAAATGGGCGGGAGATTACCCTGTACCGAGTAGAGTCAAGTAGTAGTTGCATTCTTACCGCCAGCTGCATTTTGCGTGCAACAGAATTCCCGGCCACCGCTGTCACTGAAACCGACGTTGAAGCGCTATTTTTGGAGGCTGGACAAGTACGCTACATGGCCAATCATAATCAGCACTGGCGCAACTATCTGTTTGAGCTGGTGTCCGACCGATTGGCGTCGGTTATATGTCTGGTTGAAGAAGTAACGTTTCAGCGGATGGACAAGCGCTTGATCAGTCTGATGGAAAGCAAGCACGAAAACGGTACGGTCACCGCCACCCACCAGCAAATGGCCGATGAGCTCGGAACCCACCGGGAGGTGGTGAGCCGATTACTCAAAGATATGCAGAGCGCCGGAGAAATTGAAGTATCGCGAGGCAAGGTAAAACTTTTGTCTCATCATCGCTGAGCACCCTAGTCTCTACTTCCTAACTCATCGTGCGAATGGATTCGCGACAGCACCGGCATTTTCTGGGAAAATTGGCGTTTAACTCCACCACGAGCGCCACATCACATGGCAGATACTCTGCGCATTGCAACACGTCAAAGCCCACTGGCTCTTTGGCAGGCTGAAGACGCCGCGGCCAAACTCACGGCCGCCCACCCTGATTTGCACGTTGAGCTGGTGACCATGGTCACGCGAGGCGACAAATTGCTCGACAGTCCGTTGGCGAAGATAGGCGGCAAAGGCTTGTTTGTGAAGGAGCTGGAGGCTGCAATCTATGAGGGTCGAGCAGATATCGCGGTGCACTCCATGAAAGACGTGCCAGCTGTGCTGCCTGAGGGTTTACATCTATCGGTTATTCTCGAGCGTGAAAATCCACACGACGCTTTGGTCAGCAATTCTGTGCAGACCTTGGACGAACTGCCACAAGGTGCGGTGCTGGGCACCAGCAGCTTGCGTCGCGAGGCGCAACTGCGCAAACGCCGCCCCGATTTAGAATTTAAAACGCTGCGCGGCAACGTCAATACACGCTTAGCCAAACTAGATGCTGGCGAGTACGACGCCATCGTATTGGCCTGCGCCGGCCTACAACGATTGGAAATGCACCAACGCATCGCCCAAGAGATGCCACCCGAACTGAGTCTGCCCGCGGTTGGTCAAGGCGCGGTCGGTATTGAGTGTCGCAGCGACGACGAGCGCGTCAACGCCCTACTCGCTCCGCTGCACCACACCGATACCGCCACCCGGGTGCAAGCAGAACGCGCCATGAACTACCATCTCGACGGCGGTTGTCAGGTACCCATTGCCGGCTATTCGCTACTAGAAGGCGAAGAGCTGTGGATGCGCGGTCTGGTAGGTGGCCCCAAAGATCCTCGACTTTTCGAGGCCGAAGTGCGCGGCAAAGCAACAGAGGCCAAGTCACTGGGCCTACAAGTAGCAGAAATGCTGCTAGAACAAGGCGCAGGAGATCTATTGCGTGAGCTGGGAATGCAGCCGGGCCAGCGAGTTGATGGCGCTGAACGCTAGGGAGACCTGCACTTAAATGGCTGCTCGCCCAACAGTATTGGTAACACGTCCAGCCCATCAGGCAGAGACCTTTTGCCGTCTGCTCGACGAAGCGGGCTTTGAGCCCCTGCGTTGCCCGACAGTAGACATTGCGCCGGTTGAAAAAAGCCCACTACTTTGCGCACAGCTCGAAGAACTAAAATCAGCAGATATCGCGGTGTTTACCAGTGCAAATGCAGTGCACTTTGCCCAGCTGCTCAGACCACTGTCAGAGGCGCTTCACCCGCATGCCGATGTATTAGCAGTGGGGCCTGCCACGGCCAAGGCACTTGAGAGTTGCGGTGTCAAAGCCAAGCTGCCGCAACGGGAATACAGCAGCCAAGGGTTAATGCTGCTACCTGAATTAAAAAACGTGGCGGGAAAGTCTGTTTTTGTCGTGCGAGGAGTAGGCGGCTTGCCCACTTTGCCCGACGCTCTAAACGCCGCAGGCGCTCAATTGCAGCTTCTCGAGTGCTACAAACGCCAATTACCCGCCAATGCTTCACTATTGAAACAACTATTTCATACCGAATTGCCACAGATCATCAGCTCCACAAGTAACGAGAGCCTCTCGAACCTTGTTACACTAGCATCTGTGGAAGAGCGCCCTCGCTTGTGGCAATTACCACTTATCGTCAACAGCGAACGCGGCGAACACTTAGCTCGATCCCTAGGCTTCAGCGCTGATATTTTGCGCGCAAGCCCCGTTGGTGACCACGGACAGATCAGTACCCTTAAAGCTTGGATAACCCAGAGACTCACACAGCGATGAAAACTCAATACACGGCCGATAAACCCGCCAAGGCCGATCAAGGGGGAACCCCAACCGCTAGCTCCAGCAGCAGCGGTGGTGGAAACGGTTTAACTCTCGTGGCCCTGGCTGTGGCAGTCGCCGCTGCCGGCGGCGCTTGGTACAACAACACACAGCTAGGCGCACAAGTAGGTCAGCTGCAGCAGGTCATCGAAGAGCAAAAAACCGCTCTGACCGGCCAGCTTGGCTCACAAAAAGAAGAAACCACTAATGCAGTCAGCAGTATTCAGGCAGCGCTGGACGAAAAAGCGGGCGCATTGAGCGAACAAACCACGGCTCTTGGCGATCGCGCCACTTCTTTGGAAGAAGCGACGACTAACCTGCAAGGCGCTACCAAGGCACTCTCCGGCGATATCGAGAGCGCGCGCACGGCATTGACAGAAGCCATGGAGAGCAAAGCTGCTGAGCTCACCGAGGCGCTCGAGTCGCGCAGCACGGAGATGAACACCGCACTGGATACTCGTTCAGCTGAGCTGCAAGCCCAGCTCACCGAGGCGCGTGAAACTCTTTCCCAGTCACTAGATTCTCGTAGTCAAGAGATCACTGGCTTGGTTGAAACACGCACCACGGAGCTGAGTAACAGCTTACAAGACACCCAGATGAAGCTGAATCGCAATCAGCGTTCATGGCTTCTCTCTGAAGTGGAATACTTGCTGCGCACCTCGGTCCATCGCGTCATGCTCGCCGGTGACACCGACTCTGCTGTCGAGGCCCTAAAAGCTGCCAAGAGCCAGCTAAGTGTGTTGGGTGAAGTTGAATACCTGCCTGTCTCTAAAGAGATTGGTGCAGAAATCACCGAACTGCGCAGCACCGAACAACCCGATATAGAGCAGCTTATTCTCGATCTGCGCAAGCTCTCAGACCAGACCAGCAAACTGCGTATGGTACGTGCCGAAGAACCCGCAGTCGAAGAAGAGACTGCTGCCACCGAAGAAGCCAAGGCGCCAGCGGCTGAAGAAGGCATCGGCTCGATGGTCAGCGGTTTGTTCAGCAATATTCAAAAGCACGTATCCGTCAAAACTCCCGAAGGCACCACCTTTGGCACGGGCGACAAAAATGCCGTATTCGCCCCAACCACCGAGGAAGCCACCAACGCCGAGTTGATCAAGCTCAACTTGCAGGCAGCCCAGTTGGCCGCACTGCGCCGCGATCAAAACGACTACGCAGCCCAGCTGGAAAAAGCACGCGCCAATGTCAAAGCGATCTACGACGCCAACTCGCCCATCACTTCTGCGTACATCACGCAGTTGGACTTGCTGACCGAAGCGACTGTGGTCCCCTACACCGAGAAACTGGGCGGAGCACTACGATTGCTGCGTGAAACCAACAAAAAATTGGGAGCTAATTAATGAGAACCTTTCTGCTTGTCCTTTTCCTGATCGCCCTGGCGATACTCACCTTTGTCTTCTTGCATCAGGATGCGGGTTCGGTTCAGGTGAACTTTCAAGGAAATTCTTTTGCAGCGCCTCTAGTCTATGTGTTCTACGGCATATTGGCGGCCTTCCTAGCGCTCTACGTCTTGTTCCGCATCGTCGGTATGTTGTTCCGTGCACCGAGCGCTTTGGGTAAAGCCAAAGAGCGTCGTTCCACTGACGCCGCTGCACAGCGCCTAGTCAGCGGCTCACTAGACTTGGCCGAGGGTCAGTATGCTCGGGCTGAAAAGCAGCTGACTAAAGATGTGCCGCACGGTGCCACTGGCGTGTTGCACTACTTGGCTGCCGCAGAAGCCGCCGAGGCGCAGGACAGACCCGAGTACTATGAACGCTACCTCAAACTCGCTGGCGAGCATCATCAAGGTGCCAAGTTCGGCATCGACCTAGGGCGCGCACAAAAAGCACTGGACGAAGGCGACTCAGATAAAGCCCTAGAGACCGCTCGTGGACTGGTCAAAGTTCAGTCGCACAACCCACGAGCCAAAGGCCTACTAGGCTTGGCACTGGCCGCCACGGCCAACTGGGAGGAGCTCAATGTACTGCTACCAGACCTTCGCAAAAACTCATCACTCAATAAAACCCAAGTAGCCGATCTTGAAGCTAAATCGAGCACTGCTCTGCTAGCAGAAGCGGAAGACGAGAAACTAGAGTCTCGTTGGAAGAGCCTAGCACCTGAAGCACGCACTCAACCTTCATTGCTCAGCTCTTACGCCAGGCGCTTGCAAGCAACAGGCAAAGGGGAGTTGGCGGAGCGCACATTGCGCACAGCTCTAGACAGCAATTTCGACCCAGCACTCGTGGCGAGCTATGGTGCCGTGGATGGTGCCAACGCCGAGCAGCAGCTTAATCAATTGCAGAGCTGGATAGAAAAACACGGCGAGAGTTCCGAGCTTCTCGCCGCTGCTGGCCAGATCAGTGTGCGCCAAGAACTCTGGGGCAAAGCCCACAGTTACATGGAACAGGCGGCCAAGCTAGGTGACAGTGCAGCCATCCAGCAAGCTCTGGCGCAAATTGCCAACAACAAGGGCGATACTGAAGCCTCACGCGGCCACCTTGAACGCGGTTTAGGTCTCGCTCTGAAAGGCTAATTGCCACCAAAGATGCCGCTCACAGCGGCATCTTTCCCTCCCTAGCACTTTCTTTTCTAAGACTTTCCTCAAGTGCAACTCAACCTGCGTAGGTTGAGAACAACATTTTTTTCATTCGAGTCCCATTTCTTGTTACCGCAGGCTCAAGAGCTTGAATGACAAGACGATAACAAAGAGGGCATTTGTCTTTTCAAATTAAGGTACAGGGAATGTTATTTAACGCATTGAAGCGAAAGCAGTTTCAGAATCTCGAAGAAGAGAATCGGGCGTTGAGATCTGAAATTGAGCTCTTAAGAAAAGCTCAACAGGAACACCATCAAGAGCTAGACAACTTGAGACGTCTAGGTCTTAGCAAGTCGTCAGACTTCATGGCACCGTGGCTGGGCTCGGCTGAGATGATAAACACCATCAGAAAACAGCTTGGTTTGTCGACCAACGAACTGTTGGCCAAGCAGCAGTCGTTTGAAGGTTCGACGGATGTCTTTAACAAGATTCTCGAAACAGTGAACAACTCGGTTGAGATTACAAGCGCGATCACCCAAGACACTGAAACAGTGACTAACTCTGTCTCTGTTTTAAAAGACGTCACCTCAGGTATTAATCAGTTTGTAGAACAAGTGCAGGGTATCTCTGAACAAACTAATCTACTAGCCCTCAATGCCGCAATTGAAGCCGCGCGCGCTGGCGAGCAGGGACGCGGTTTTGCCGTGGTGGCCAATGAGGTCAGACAACTAGCGCAACGCTCTGCAACAGCGACAAACGAAATATCTTCGCTGATCAAAGAAGTTAATAAAAGCATCGAAAGCGTCAGCGAAGATATGGTCGTCGTAGATACTAAGTGCTCCAAGATCACCGAGAACAGCAACGATATAAAAGGCAAGACCGGCAATGTAGTTGGCATGGCCAAACAGATGCACACGATCGTTGAATTTAGCGCGCAAGAATCTTTTTTACAGCTTATTAAGCTCGATCACGTCGCGTGGAAATTCGACGTTTACCAAGTGATCTATGGCGAGTCAGACAAAACAAACGAATCATTTGCTGACCATCATGATTGCCGTCTAGGAAAGTGGTATTACGAGGGAAGAGGCAAGCAATATTTCTCCAACATGCCGGCCTTTAAACGCTTAGAAGCACCGCACGAACAAGTTCATCGTCACGGAATCGCCGCGCTCGAAGCGTATCAGCGCAACGACACAGAAGTTTTGGCAAAAAGCCTGTTGGCAATGGAACAAGCCAGCATTGAGGTAGTCGATATGCTGACTTCACTGGGAACAGAGCTGCAACGCGATAAAATATCCGGCTCTATCGCTGCATGATCTAGCAATCAAAGCCCTAAGGTTGACCACATCTGGTCGACCTTATTTTTCACTTGCGTCGACATTTCGATTGGCTCTCCCCACTCTCTGGTGGTCTCCCCAGGCCACTTGTTAGTGGCATCAATGCCCATTTTGGAGCCTAAACCCGATACAGGAGAGGCAAAGTCTAGATAGTCAATCGGCGTATTCTCTACCAGCGTGGTGTCGCGGCTTGGATCAACACGCGTGGTCAACGCCCAAATGACATCCTCCCAATTACGCACATCAACATCCTCATCCACAACAATCACAAATTTGGTGTACATAAACTGCCGTAAATAAGACCATACGCCCATCATGACCCGCTTAGCATGACCTGCATAGGCTTTCTTCATGCTGACCACTGCCATGCGATAGGAACAGCCCTCAGGCGGAAGATAGAAATCAACAATTTCTGGAAACTGCTTTTGCAAGATTGGTACAAAAACTTCGTTCAGCGCAACCCCAAGAACAGCGGGCTCGTCAGGGGGACGACCTGTATAGGTACTGTGATAGATAGGTTCGCGGCGCTGGGTAATGCGTTTCACGGTAAAGACGGGAAAACGCTCGACTTCGTTGTAGTAACCGGTGTGATCACCAAAGGGGCCTTCATCAGCTTCCTCGCCTGGGGTGAGTACCCCCTCCAGTACAATTTCTGCAGAAGCAGGCACTTGCAAATCGGAGTCAATGCATTTCACAACTCGCGTTCGCTCACCACGCAGCAAACCCGCAAAGGCATACTCAGACAAACTATCGGGCACCGGCGTTACCGCCCCCAAAATAGTGGCAGGGTCGGCACCGAGCACCACTGCCACAGGAAAGGGCTCTCCTGGGTGTTTGTGCTGCCATTCGGCGTAATCTAGCGCACCGCCCCGGTGCGCCAACCAACGCATAATTGTCTTGTTGGGGCCAATGACCTGATTGCGATAGATACCAAGATTTTGCCGGGATTTGTCAGGCCCTTTGGTGACAACCAAACCCCAGGTGATCAAGGGACCTGCATCTCCTGGCCAACAAGTCTGGACAGGGTATTGTGCGAGATCTACGTCGTCCCCCGTAAACTGCTGAGCTTGGCAGTCCGCCTTTTTTTCAAGTTTGGGTGCCATATCCAGCACTTTGCGAAACACGGGCATATTCTGCCAGGCATCCTTAAAGCCCTTGGGTGGCTCGGGCTCTTTTAAAAATGCCAACAGCTTGCCAACATCACGCAGCGCTTCAACCGAGTCCTCGCCCATGCCGAGCGCCACTCGCTTAGGGGTACCAAAGAGATTGGCCAACACAGGCACATCGAAGCCCACCGGGTTCTCGAACAAGATAGCTGGGCCGCCTTTGCGCAATACTCGGTCACAGATCTCGGTCATCTCGAGCACCGGATCGACCGGCGTGCTCACGCGTTTTAATTCACCGATGTCTTCCAGGCGTTGGATGAAGTCTCGAAGATCGCGGTATTTCATGGCCTAGCCCAATTTAGATTCAAATAGCAGTCCACTAACGAACTGGAGTGGTCTTGAGAGCTCATTGGTGGAGGCAGAATTCAGCAAGTCGCTACTCATCGTGCCCAAAGCGGCCACGTTTCATGGATCATACAAATAGCGGGTAAATTGGCCAATCCAATGCGTTCAATACCAACAGTAGTTTTTAACAAGCCGCTTGATACCGGTGACTGAAGACGAGCTTTTTACAAGGGCGGACTCGACCCCCAGCAGATACAACATTACGGCAAAGCAAGACCTAAGCGGCCAAACCGTTGTGGCGTAACAGGGCGTCAATCTGAGGTTCACGTCCGCGAAATTCCACGAAACTTTGCATGGCCGGCCGAGAACCGCCCTTCTCAAGCACGGCGTGTTTGAAGTCTTCTCCGGCTTTAGCGGAGAAAATTCCCTCTTCTTCAAAGCGCGCAAAAGCATCCGCAGAAAGCACTTCCGCCCACTTATAGCTAAAGTAACCCGCGCCGTAACCGCCGGCAAAAATATGCAAAAAACCATGCTGAAAGCGGTTTTCTGCTGGTGGTCTCATCACCGAGACCTCCTCTCTAACTTTATCGAGTTCAGCTTGTACATCTACTGCGGCGTCACTGTTGTGGATATTGATATCGAACAAACTGAACTCGATCTGACGAATCATCTGCATACCGGCCCCAAAGTTACGAGCGGCTTGTGCTCGCTCGAGCAAGTCATCTGGAATCAGTTCACCTGTTTGGTAGTGCGCGGCTATCAGATCCAGCGATTCACGCTGCCAGCACCAGTTTTCCAGAAACTGCGACGGCAACTCGACCGCGTCCCACTCGACGCCGTTGATGCCCGACACAGCGCCCGCGTCTACTTGCGTCAGCATATGGTGCAAGCCGTGCCCAAACTCGTGGAACAACGTGACTACCTCGTCGTGATTAAACAGCGCCGGTTCGTCACCGATGGGCGGTGTGAGATTGCACGTCAGGAAGGCGATGGGCAACTGCGTTTCGCTAGAGCTACGATTGCGATCAACACAACCCGCCATCCAAGCGCCGGAGCGCTTGTTGGCACGAGCGTACATATCAAGGTAGAACAAACCTTGCTCTTGCCCGCTGGCATCGAGAATACGAAAAAGCTCGACATCTTCGTGGTAAGTTGGCGCGTCTTCTACCTTCTCGATTTGTATGGAGAACAGTTTGCTGGTCACCGCAAACAAACCATCGACTGCACGAGAAGCGGGGAAATAGGGTTTGAGCTCTTCGCTGCTAAAGTTATGCTTCTGTTCACGCAGTTTCTCGGCGTAGTAACCAGCGTCCCATGCTTGCAGTTTATCGTCTAAACCTTGCCCCTTCGCAAAGCTCTGCAGTTCTGCTAGTTCTGATTCCGCCATTGGCTTGCTCTTGCTGGCGAGTTCACGCAAAAATCCACACACCTGATCCGGTGATTCGGCCATCTTGGTCTCAAGCGACAATTCCGCGTAGTTACCGAAGCCTAGTAGCTTAGCCTTCTCCGCACGCAACGCGAGAATCTCATGGATAACTGCTGAGTTATCCCACTGACCCGCGCCTGGTCCTTGATCCGAAGCTCTCGTATTGTAGGCAAAGTAGGTTTTTTTGCGCAATTCTCGGTCATCAGCATAAGTCATAACAGCAATATAGGTAGGTTGCTCTAGGGTTACCAACCAACCTTCAAGCTCTTTGGCCGCAGCACTTTGTGCCAGCATCGCCTTAGCGTGTGCTGGTAAGCCGGCCACAGCTGTATCATCCGTCAGGTGAATCTGCCAGTTGTTGGTTGCGTCCAAGACGTTGTCTTGGAATTTGCTACCGAGCTCTGACTGGCGAAGGCTGATCGCTTTATAGCGCTCCTTCTCGTCCCCCTCTAAGCCGACACCCGACAATTTGAAATCGCGTACAGCATGATCAACTACCGTCCGCTGCTCTTGGTTTAAGGTATCGTATACTTGAGGAGCAGCGAGTTTGAGGTATTGCTGGTATAGAGCCTGATTTTGGCCCAAATCGGTGTAGAAACCCTGCAACACTTGCAAACCGTTGTTATACGCGTCACGCAGTTGCTCGGTGTTCATAACCGCATTTAGATGACTCGCTGGAGACCAAAAACGGCTCAGCACATCCATGCTCTCACCCAGTGGTTCAACGAAATTCAGCCAGGTGGGTTTCTCGATAGTGACAAGTTGATCAATCTGAGATTGCAGCTCTTCACACATGCCCTGCAGTGTAGAAACTAAAGTGGCGGGGTCGATAGATGCAAAGTCGGGTAGTCGGCGAACTGAATTGGCCATGGGGTCTCCGTGCGAAGGCACAAGGCTAGATAATATTTTGATAGCAGACGTTACTCGACAGTTTGTCGAGCACCAGGCTTTGACAACCTAGATGTCCAAGTTACTCACTTGAAGCGCATTAGATTCGATAAAATCGCGGCGCGGCTCTACCTGGTCGCCCATCAGTGTGGTGAAGACCTCATCGGCCGCTTGCGCGTCTTCTATACGCACATTGAGCAAACGACGACTGCCTTGATCCATTGTGGTTTCCCACAATTGCTCCGCGTTCATCTCACCAAGTCCTTTATAGCGTTGTATCGATAGACCACGTTTGGTCTCGTTCATCAACCATTCAACCGCCTGAGCAAAGTTATCAACCGATTGCGACTTTTCACCGCGGACAATTGCGCCCTCTTCTCCAATCAAGCCGTCGAGTTTAGCGGCGAGTTGACCGATCAAATTGTATTCGGCTGACTCGAAGAAATCCAAACCGAGCGTATCTCGTTTAGTATTACCGTGTAGCGTTCGGTCAGCCAAGACATCGAATCCATTTTCGCCAGCCTGCACACTAAATTTATAGGTGGTGTTGTCTT
>JBMYWE010000006.1:0-20779 GCA_049607125.1 Granulosicoccaceae bacterium
GGCTTTTTTCTGCTTTTAAACCTGTGCTATCGGTTCGTCTTCGTCGATGATGGGCAGGCGAATAGCAAAGCGTGCACCGGCTTGGTAGTCGGTGTCCAGCCAGATGTCTCCGCCGTGGCTCTCCACGATGCGCTTACACAGAGCCAGCCCCACGCCCGAGCCTGCGTAAACCGATTCGTCGCTGTGTAAGCGCGTAAATATCTGGAATATGCGTTCGCTGTTTTCTGGGCTGATGCCGATGCCTTGGTCTTCCCAGTAGATGATCCAGTTCTCGCCCTCACGCTCGGCGCTGATCTGGACTTCCGGCGTAAAGCCTGGCTCGCAGTACTTAATGCTGTTGGAGAGTAAGTTCTGGAAAAGTCGCGACATCAATAGCGGGTCTACGTGTATTTCGGGCAGTTGGCTGATTTGTACCCGCGCTTGGCTTGTCTTCATTGGTTCGGCCAGCATGTCGATGGCCTCGGCAATGAGCTCCGCGAGGTATCGCTTGGCCATGCGCTCATATTGCAAGCCCAGTCGCGAGAAGTTGAGCAAGTTGGAGGTCATGTCTTGCAGTTTTTTTGTCGACGATTTGAGAACTTCTAGGTAGCCTGCATTCTCTTCGTTGGTGTCGCTTAGATTGGCTGCAAGTAAGTCGGAAAAGCTGGCGATGTGGCGCAGTGGAGCTTGTAAGTCGTGGGAGACAATGGAGGCAAAGTCGTCCAACGAAGCGTTGGAACGTTTCAGCTGTTTGGCTTGTCGCTCCAGTTGCTGGCGGGCGCGAGAGCGCTCGGTAATGTCGCGCCCCAGACATAGCACGCCTTTGTCGGTGCAGTCGTCGTCCATTTTTAACAAAGTCCACCAGACGTGACGCTCTTTGCCTCCATAGGCCTCTTCGGAGACAAATTCGTGCATTTGCACGGACTCGCTTAGCTGACCGAGGGCGTCGGAGAAGCTGGCGCGTGCCTCCACGCCAAGAGCGCTGATCAGGCTGGAGCCTTCTAGAGCGCCTGCACCGAGCGTTTGTTTGCCGCGCTGGCAGTCATTGATAAAACTCGGGCTGGCATATTTGATAACGGCTCGGGTGTCCAAGCGCACGATAAAATCAGGTATCAATGCCAGCAGCTCGTGCAGTTCACTCTCGCTGCGCTGCAGTTTGTTTTCTACTTCGCGCAAAAGCTTTTCGCGTTTCTCGCGGTGCGCCTTAATGCGGTAGTTTTCGGTGACGTCAGTGTGCAGCGCCAACAAGGTGCTAGGTTTGTGGGGCGGTACGATGCCGGTCAAGCGGAGCCAACGCTTGCTACCATCGGGTTCGATGGTGCTGACGGTGGTGTCAATGCTGTCCAGTGGTCGCTCACCGCCAGAGAGGGCGTCCAGCAGCGCGAGTGTCTCGCGGCGATCCGCCGGGTTGAGCTTGCTCAAAAAATCGTTGGCCGACGTACGTCGGCGCTGCGGGGCGTGCGGGTGGTCTTGGTCTTGCGGCGCGAGCTCGTCTCTGCCAAGGCTCCAGCTAGAAAAGCTGATGTTGGCGGCGGCGAGCGCGGTCTCCATACTCAGATAGAGCTGTTCAGACTCCGAGACTTCAGACAATGAGACGAGTAATTTGGTGCGGCTGGAGCGGGGGTCGGCGTCAACTTCGATGGTGAGTGAAACGGGGTGGGTGCTCTGGTCACCTCGTAGCGCATCGCACAGCAGACGGTGGCTCCATGTGCTGCCGTCACCCAGTGAGTGGATGGCGTGCAGTACACGATCGCGGTCCTTGATGGCCACGGTATCTACCAGGCGCAGGCCGAGCAGGATTTCCAGCGGATAACCGAGCACTGCATGGGTGGCGTCGTTGACATCGATGATGTTGAGGTTGACCCCATCGACTAACAGCAGGGCCTGATTGGAGCGCATGGCGGCTTCGCGCACTTGCATGCCGATGGGGGCTTCTGTGTTGTCCTTCCGGCGTGGCTGAGCCATGCAGTCTCCCAAAGTACCGTGGATCTCTCCTCGCCCGAGTTGCGGCGTCGAAGTACATTTTTTCGGTTGTCTATTGGAGATCGGCTGAGGCAATAAATTTTTTAGCCCTGAAGAGGTGTCGGAGTTTTGCGTTTGTTGGATTGGTCGCAAAATGTAACATCATGATAATTCGTGTTTTTATGCTTTTGCTTCGCACGTCGAGAGCTGATTCGCTAGCCTGGGCTTGGCGGTAGAGATATCCCCCGAGGGGTTTGCGGCTAAGTGTTTGTTTAGTGGAGCTGAGTGGCCCATTCGCGTTAAACTGGGGATTGGGCATCAGGGTGATTGGGCTGCGGTGGATAGCACGGAGAATGAAGGTCTAGAGGTGTGCGAGCTGGCGTGCTTTCGCGGCGAGTACCTGTTGTTTCAACAGTTGAGCTTTGTAGTTCAGCCCGGGGACGTGGTGCAAATCGAAGGCGGCAATGGCCGGGGCAAGACAACCTTGCTGCGCATTTTGGCGGGGCTCGGTGTCGCCGATGATGGCGAAGTGCGCTGGAACGGTGTGCCGATGCCGCGCGCGCGCGCTGACTTTTACGCCCAGCTCTCGTGGGTTGGCCACCGAGACGGAATCAAAGACGAGCTGACCCCCATCGAAAATCTTGTCGCCGCGCAGGCTTTGAGCGAGCGCGCGCGTGATGTCGATTACAGTAAAGTGCTTAAGTCACTTGGCTTGCATGGCCGTGACGCGGTAGCCTGCCGCAGTTTGTCTGCAGGGCAACGACGGCGGGTAGCGCTGGCGAGGCTGGCGGTGAGTGATGCCAAGGTGTGGATTCTAGATGAACCGCTGACGGCTCTGGATGTGGCCGGGCGAGAGCGATTGCAGGAAATGATGACTGAACACGCCTTGGCGGGCGGTATGGTGATCTACACCACCCACCAACGACTGCCACTAGACGGCTGTAACTGTAAATCGGTGCAATTGGGATGACTCAAATATCGCTCGGCATCGCTTTTTGGCGCTTGCTGCGCCGCGATTTACTGCTGGCGCTGCGCCGTGGCAACGAGTGGCTTAACCCATTGGTGTTTTTTGTCATTGTGGTGTCTTTGTTCCCGCTGGGCATAGGCCCCGGAGAGAAAACCCTTGAACTTATAGGCCCTGGCGTTGTCTGGGTATCAGCACTTTTGGCCACCTTACTGGCGCTCGACGGACTGTTTCAAGCGGACCATCAAGACGGTGCACTGGAACTCATTCTGCTCAGTCCGCATCCGCTTTCAGTGTTGGTGCTCGCAAAAGTGCTCGCTCATTGGTTGATCACCGGCTTGCCATTGGTACTCTTGTCACCCTTGTTGGGTGTGTTGATGCACCAAGATACACAAGTGATGGGGGTGCTGATGGCCTCGCTTGCCATGGGCACGGCCACGCTTAGCCTGATCGGTGCTATCGGCGCGGCGCTGACCGTGGGTGTCAAGCGCGGGGGGGTACTGCTGTCGCTGCTGGTGCTGCCGCTGTATGTGCCCGTGCTGATATTTGGCAGCAATGCGGTGGCCAGTGCCGGCATGGGTCTGGCCGTGGAGGGACAGCTGAGTGTGCTTGGCGGTGCGTTATTTTTGGCGCTGGCGCTCGCGCCACTGGCCACGGCCGCTGCACTGCGAGTGAGCGTCGAGTAGGCAATTTTAAATAGAGTGATCACAGCTCGCTCTACAGTTTTTAGACCGCCGCTGGCGGTGCGGAGAGTTACAAGTGTACTTGTGGGTTCACAAGCTGGGGTCGCCCCGGTATTTCTATGCGTTTGCACGCATAGTCACCCCTTGGCTGGCGCTTTTTTGCGCTGGCTCCATGATCTGGGGTGTGTATCAAGCGCTGTGGGTTGCGCCGCCCGATTATCAGCAGGGCGAGAGTTATCGCATCATGTATGTGCACGTTCCTGCCGCATGGATGTCGATGTTTATTTATGTGGTAATGGCCTTTGCCAGCGCGATTTCGCTGATCTGGCATATCAAACTGGCCGACTGGGCAGCGCGCATGTCGGCCCCTATCGGCGCCACTTTCACTTTTTTGGCGCTGGCTACCGGCTCACTTTGGGGTAAACCCATGTGGGGGGCTTGGTGGGTCTGGGATGCACGGCTCACCTCCGAGTTGGTCTTGTTGTTTTTGTATCTTGGATATATGGCTTTGCACGAAGCCTACGACAACGAGAACACCGGCTCTAAGGCGGCCGCTATTTTATGTTTGGTGGGCGTGGTCAATATTCCCATTATCCACTACTCGGTGGAGTGGTGGCATACGCTGCATCAGTCCGCCTCGGTGAGCAAGATTGGCAAGCCTTCTATGCCGGCGAGTATGTTGGTACCGCTGCTGGTGATGGCCGTCTCGTTTAAGGCCTTTTACGGCACCGTGTTGATGTGGCGTTTGCAAGCGCGTGTGCTGGAGCGCGAGTACCGCAGCAAATGGGTGCGCGAGTTGCTGCTGGGGAACAAGACATGAGCGAATTTCTGAACATGGGCGGCTACGCCTTTTTTGTCTGGTCGTCTTACGGTCTGACGTTTTTTTTCTTGTTGTTAAATGTATTTCTGGCGCGGAGTTACCTGCGTAAGGCGCGACAGAATGCGGTTCGACGAATCAATGCCATGGAGCAGCAGAATGCACCCGAAGCGTAAAAAGAGATTGTTGTTAGTCACCGCGATGGTGGCGGCGGTGGGCGTAGCAGTGGCTTTGCTACTAAACGCCTTTCAACAAAACATGTTGTTCTTTTTCTCGCCCGCTCAGGTCATGGCTGGGGAGGCGCCGCAGGGACATCCTTTTCGCATCGGCGGTTTGGTCGTGACGGGCACGGTGAAGCGCGGCGATAGCTTGAAGGTGGAGTTTACCCTGAGTGATGGCGGCGGCAATGTACCGGTGCAGTACGAGGGGATTCTGCCGGATTTGTTCCGCGAGGGGCAGGGCATAGTGGCGCGTGGCGAGCTGGATGAGAACGGTCTGTTTGTCGCCGACGAAGTGTTGGCCAAGCACGATGAAAACTACATGCCGCCCGAAGTCGCCGACGCCCTGAAAAAAAGCGGCGCGATGAACCACGGCTCTGACACGGTGGTGGGCCAATGATTCCTGAGATAGGGCACTTTGCGCTGGTTCTAGCGCTGTCGGTCACCGTGGTGCAAGCGGTTATTCCGCTCTGGGGTAGTTTGTCTGGTCGGGCCAACTGGGTGGCACTTGCACCCACTGCCGCGCAACTGCAAGCACTGCTGGTGGCGCTGTCGTATGGCTGTTTGACCTATAGCTTTATCGTGCACGATTTCTCGGTGCTGTACGTGGCCAATACCTCCAACACCGAGCTGCCGTTGATCTACCGTATCTCAGGGGTATGGGGTGCGCACGAAGGCTCGCTGCTGCTGTGGGCGCTTATCTTGTCGGTCTGGACGTTCGCCGTCAGTATCTTCAGTCGTGGCATTCCGAGCGTCATGTTGGCGCGGGTGTTGTCGGTGATGGCGATGATCAGCGTGGGTTTTTTGCTGTTTATCCTGCTCACCTCCAACCCCTTTGAACGCATTTTTCCGGTGCCGGCGGAGGGGCGCGATTTAAACCCCTTGCTGCAAGATTTCGGATTGGCCGTGCATCCGCCCATGTTGTATATGGGTTACGTGGGTTTTGCAGTCGCCTTTGCCTTTGCAATTGCCGCGTTGATCGGGGGGCGCTTGGATATGGCGTGGGCGCGCTGGATGCGCCCTTGGACGGCATTGGCCTGGGCTTTTCTCACCATTGGAATCGCGCTGGGCAGCTGGTGGGCCTATTACGAGCTAGGCTGGGGTGGCTGGTGGTTCTGGGATCCTGTCGAGAACGCCTCTTTTATGCCCTGGTTGGTTGGCACCGCGTTGATGCACTCCCTGGCTGCCAGCGAGAAGCGCGGTGTCTTTAAAGCGTGGACTGTGTTGTTGGCCGTCTTTGCTTTTTCCCTCAGTTTGCTCGGCACCTTTTTGGTTCGCTCTGGAGTGCTGACGTCGGTACATGCCTTTGCCAGCGACCCTGAGCGCGGGGTGTTTATCCTCGGTTTTTTGGTGGCCACTATCGGCTGTTCGCTGTTGCTCTACGCTTGGCGCGCACCTCGCCTGACTCGCAGCGGTGGTTTCGCCCCTGTGTCACGCGAGTCGGGGTTGTTGCTGAATAATGTATTGCTGGTGGTCTTTTGTGCCACGGTGTTGCTCGGCACCTTGTACCCACTGGTGTTAGACGCTTTGGATATGGGCAAAATCTCCGTCGGCCCTCCGTATTTCAACACGGTTTTGATTCCCCTGGGTGTGCCGATGGCCTTTGCCATGGGTATTGGCTCATTGGCTCGTTGGAAAGGTGATGATCTCGGACGGGGCTTGGCTTTAGCGGCGATAGCCAGTTTGTTGGCTGGTGCCATTGTGCCTTGGCTGATGGGTGGATATTACTGGGGCGCTGTGCTCGGCAGTGCGCTCGGTGTCTGGGTGATGGCCACAACGCTGCAGGGTTTGTTTGACCGCTTTAAAAACAAGGGCTTTTCTGTCGCCGCTATGCAGCAGGTGCCGGCTTCCTTCTACGGCATGTTGTTGGCGCATGCGGGTATTGGTGTGTTCATTATTGGTGTCACCTTAACCTCGCACTACAACGTTGAAAAAGACTTGCGCATGGCGCCCGGCGATGTGTTTGAAGTCTCCGGTTATAGCTTTACCTTTCAAGGTGTCACGGAAGAAGAAGGCCCCAACTACGATGCTTTTGTCGGTGTGGTGAATGTCGAATCTGGCGGGCAAGCCATTGCCCAGCTGCGCTCAGAGAAACGTCGCTACCGTGTACAGACCATGCCGATGACTGAGGCGGCTATTGACCCCGGTCTGTTCCGTGATTTGTATGTGGCACTGGGTGAGCAAATTGGCGACGACGGCGCTTGGGCTGTACGCATCTATTACAAGCCCTTTGTGCGTTGGATTTGGCTGGGCTGTTTGATGATGGGCTTTGGCGGGTTATTTACCGTTTTTGACCGTCGTTACAAGCTGGCCTCTACGCGTGTGCTGCGGGCCAAATCAGCGCCGGTGCAGGAGGCGCCCGCATGATTCGCTTTATGCTTCCTGCGATAGCCTTTGCGGTGCTGGTGGGTTTTTTGTACATGGGTTTGAGCCTCAATCCGCGCGAAGTTCCGTCTCCATTTATCGGCAAGCAGGCTCCCGCGTTCTCGCTGCCTGTGTTGGGCGACAACGAGAAAACTCTCAGCCCAGAAGACATGAAAGGCCAAGTCTGGATGCTCAATGTCTGGGCAACTTGGTGCCCCGGTTGTCGTCAGGAGCACGATGCGCTGCTGCGCCTGCAGCAGCGTAATATCGCGCCCATTGTGGGCTTTGACTACAAAGACGAACCCGAAAAAGCGGAAGTGTGGTTGCGGGAGCTGGGCAACCCCTATCAAATAGTTGTAGAAGACAAAGACGGGCGCGCCGCCATTGATTGGGGTGTGTACGGTGCCCCCGAGACTTTTATTATCGATGCCAAGGGCATTGTGAGGTATAAGCATATAGGTCCGCTCAGCGACGCCGATGTGGCCCAAGACCTTGTGCCGGTGCTGCAAAAACTTAAAGCCGAGGCCTCGCTATGAGCAAGCTGCGCAAGGTGTTGATGGCGTTGTGTCTGAGTGTGTTGGCGACAGTGTCTCAGGCTGCGATTGACGCTAAATCTTTTGATACACCGCAAAAAGAACAGCTCTACAACCAACTGATCGCCGACCTGCGTTGTCTGGTGTGCCAAAACCAGAACCTCGCCGATTCCAACGCGGAGCTGGCGGTGGATCTACGCACGCAAGTACATGAGATGGTCTCGCGTGGCGATAGCGGCAAGCAGGTATCGGACTACATGGTCGAGCGCTACGGGGAGTTTGTGCTCTACCGTCCGCCCATCAATGCGCGCACCATGGTGCTGTGGGGAGGGCCGTTGTTGGCTTTGCTGATAGCGCTGGGCATTGCATGGCAAATCACGCGCAGTCGTCAGACGGCGGAGCAAGGTGGTGTGAGTGAGGCTGATGTAGCTCGTGCTCGCGACCTCCTCAATAAATAATTTCTGAGTACTACTGAGTTATGGTCGTTTTTATAATTTCCGCCGTCTTGCTGATTATGTTGTCGGTGGCGGCCTTGCTGTGGCCGTTGCTGCGCGCTGCTACCCCCGATAGTGCCGACCGAAAGGCAGTGAATCTCGCCATCGCCAAGCAACGCTTGCGTGAGCTCGGGCGTGAGCGCGAAAACGGCACATTGAGCGAGGAAGCCCATAAGCAAGCCACCTATGAACTTGAGTTGACCTTAGCCGGTGATTTGGACGACGCCGAAGACCGCGAGACGACACCCGGTGCACGCTGGATGGCGGCGCTGGTATTGGTTTTGGTGCCGGTGAGTGCGGGTTGGCTCTATTTTAAACTGGGCTCGCCGGTGTTTTTGGACGGGCCACCAGCGGCGGCGCAGAACGTGGAACGCACACAGATGCCCCCAGGCGGTATCGATGAACTGGTGGCCAAGCTCGAGCAGCGCATGCAAGAGGTGCCGGATGACCCCGAAGGGCAGCGTTTGTTGATCCGAACCTATATGTCGCAAGGCCGGTTTGACGATGCGGTAACAGCCCTCAATAGCTGGGGCGCACGCGATAGCCGCAACCCAGATTTATTGGTGATGTTGGCCGACGCCACCGCCTCACGTGATGGGGGGCAGTTGTTCGGTGAGCCCGAAGCAATGCTGACGGAGGCTTTGGAAATAGCACCAGACCACATGCAGGCCCTGTGGATTATGGGTTACACCCAGGCCCAGAAGAACAACCCCGAAAGTGCCATCGGCTACTGGGAGCGTTTGTTGCCCTTGGTCGATGAAGACCCGGATGCAAAAAAACAAGTGGTCAATATTATTACTGAGGCGCGCGTGCGCGCGGGCATGGAGCCCGCCGCTCCCGCCGCTGAGCAGAGCGCAGGCCCTGTTGTTGCGAGCCCAGGTTTGCAGGTTGAAGTTGTGCTCGATCCAGCCTTAGCGGACAAGGTGTCTCCCGAGCATGCGGTGTTTGTCTATGCCAAAACTCCCAGCGGGCCGCCCATGCCGCTGGCCGTCGTTAAGCACCGAGTGGCTGACCTGCCTTTGCGCGTGACACTCGATGACAGCACGGCGATGATCGCTACACACAAGCTCTCGGGGCAGAGCAGTGTCACGGTTGGTGCGCGAGTCTCTCTGGGAGGCGGCCCGGTGGCTCAGCCCGGAGATTTTTATATTGAGCTCGACGATGTTCAGATAGATGGCGCCGACATTGTCAAACTTGCAATAAGTAAGACCAAATAAAATCGCGCTGGAGGCTTGGTCGAGAGCCTCTCTTGAATCACCGCGCGGTTGTCCGATAATTCGGGCAGCCGCTTTTTTGTGGTTCGATTCCCCGGCCTGCGGCGGCAGGCCTGTACCTTCTCGAGGCACAATGAGAAACTGCTTGTTTCTGGTTGGGGAAGTGCATGGTTTCGCCGAGTCGTTGGCAAAGTGGGTTGCTTGATTTCCCTTATCTTTTGCTGGTCCTGACCACGCTCTTTTGGGGCGGCAATGCGGTGGCCGGCAAATTCGCTGTGGGTCAGATTGACCCTCTCCTGCTGACCTTTTTTCGCTGGCTGTTCGGCGCCTTGTGTTTTGCTTGGCTGGCCAAGTCTCATATTACCCGTGACTGGCCCGTGTTGCGTCAGCATCTCTGGGTGTTGCTGGGGCTAGGCATGGTGGGCTTTACCCTATTTAACTTGTTGCTCTACAGCGGCTTGCAGTACACCTCGGCAATCAACGTCACGATTGAGCAAGCCTCTATACCGCTTTTAATTCTTCTGCTCAATCGCTGTTTTTTTGCGCAAGCCATCGTCAAGGCCCAGTGGTTGGCGTTGGTGCTGGCAACGGTGGGTGTGGTGATTACCGTGTCTCGCGGAGATCCCGTCAGCCTGCTGCAAGGCCAGCTCAATCGCGGCGATGGGATGATGGTTTTGGCCTGTGTGTGTTATGCGGCCTATTCGGTGGGCTTGCGCTACAAGCCTGATGTGCATTGGAGTGGGGTGATGCTGCTGATGGCCTGTGGTGCACTTTTGTTGTGTTCACCGGTGGTGGTGTATCAATTTTTTAACAATGGGCTCTATGCGCCGACGCCCACGGGCTGGGTGGTAGTGGTTTACGCTGTTGTCTTTCCCACCGTATGTGCGCAGTTGTTTTACTTGCGTGCGGTGAGCTTGATCGGCTCCAATCGTGCGGGGTTGTTTATTAATTTGGTGCCTGTGTTTGCCGCTGTTCTGGCGGTTTTGTTGCTGGCCGAACGCCTGCATTTTTATCATCTGGTGGGTTTTTCTCTAGTGCTGGGTGGAATCGCGCTCTCCGAGCGAACCTCGCGAAGCGAGTAGTGGATTTGAAGTGATGCCCTGTTTGCGTGGGATATGCATCTGGGCCATCTTGAGAGGGTAGGTGTTTCGTGCTAGCTTGGAGCCGCTAGCCTTGGATGGATTCAGAGTTGGGTGTTGCTGCTTCTAGCGGCACAGACCTCTCTCGATAATATAGAGTGTCTGTCTTTCGGGGCGAGATTTACTCGCATTGACACGGGTTTGACGATGGTTTTGAGAGCAGGAGACGATACAGCCCCGCTGTTGCCTTTGGTAGCTGCAGGTGATTCCCAGGCTGTGCATGCGTTTGTCGACAGGTATGGCCCTCTGGTCTGGGGGATCCTCGGGCGTTCCTTGACGCAGGCGCGTGCGCACGTGGTCAGTCGCGAGGTATTTCGTCATCTCTTTAGCCATGCTGCAGTGCTCTCTCGTGAGCCGGTGCCAGAGGTTGTGATTGTCGCCAGCGCCGTTCACCGCGTATTGGCGCGCGAGACCGATCGCGATCCGATTGAATCCTCGGTCGCCAATCGCCCGGTGGCTCTGTGTGTTAAATCCGTGCCCGAACTGGTGGCGGTCAGCCGCAGTTTGATCTCTCTTCCTCATGAGCAAAAACAAGCCGTCGAACTGTGTGTGTTGCAGGGGTTATCGGCCCGACAGGTGGCTGGCAAAATGAGGTTGGATATCAACACGGTAAGGCGTTACTTGCGTCGCGGATTGCAAAAGGCCCGCAGCAGCTTTAGTGCACGCCCTACCGATGGCCGTGAGACACAGGGGGCCAAGTCATGAGCGCCGTTGCTTCCAAGGAAATGAGCCGCCTGCACGATCTCATGTGTGTCGAGGCGCTCGAAGGTGGCCTCAATGCTGCACAGCGACGCGAGTTTGACAAACTCGCCGACAATATGCCCGAGGTCAATACCAGCTATTACTGGGAGGCGCTGGGTGCGGCAGATTTGGCGCTGTACGGGGCTAGCTTGGTACCGCCCGGGGACGCTCGCAAGGCTTGGCTGCAGGACGCCAGTGCGCATTTCGGTTGGTCTGATACCAAGCCTGTTCGTCCTAAGCCAGATAAGCCAGCTGCCCAGGCGGTGCCTGCGGTTGACCCGCTCGACGAGACTGTCGTTGTCGGTCTAGAGGTGGTGCAACACGGCGCCGACGAAATACTTGACGAGGATGACTTGGCTGCCTCCTCTCTAGAAGATGGGGCTGGCCCGAGTAGTCTGGATGAGACGGTGATGGACTGGAATACGGGCGATATTGACGTCGATCAGTATGTTGCCGACCGTGGCTTGCGTGATTCAGCGGTGTTGGCCAGGAGTAGTAGCAATGCTTTTGGCTGGTCGGTCATTGCGGGTCTTGTGCTGTTGTTGGCCACCGCTTTTGCCTTCAGGGCTCAGATTTTAGAGCTGGCTGGCTCGTTTGGCCTGGTACCTGTGCACGACTTGCAGGGTGAAGAGGCCTTTGTGACGCTCGATGCCAGCGGTGCTTCAATTGGCGGTTTTGTCTGGGACGGTGCGCGCCAGCGCGGGTTGCTCAGCATCGACGCGATGCCGGCTTCGGTCGATAGTCAGCGACAGTTCCAAGTGTGGGTTGTCGATAGCGGGCGAGCAGGTGCGGCTATTCCCGTGGCGCTTCTGCGGACCAATGTGGTAGCTCACGAAGTGTCTATCGAATCCACCGTGCTAATCAAGCAGTACGGTGGCTTGTTGATAAGTTCCGAACCACTGGGTGGCGCTTTGGTGCCGTCTAAGGGCTCAGTGATCGCGCGGGTTGAGGTTGAGGCTGGATCTTAGCGATGGTCTTGTCATTGCTTTTCTGTCCACGAGTCTGGTGGCTTAAAGTTTGCGTGGCAATGGCTTTGGGTGTCAGGGTAGGTGCCCGCAGTTGGCTTTGATGCTTGCCAACTGCCAACCGCTGTCAAGGAATGACCGCCATGGATTCTCCGCTTCTCCAACAAATTCTGCCGTGGGCTGCACTGGGTGTGGCGATTTTGGCGGCTGCAATGATGCAATTTGTATCGTCCGCGCACAAGGCTCGCGCTCTGCGGGCAGAGCTGCAACTCGCCGACCTCGAACAACAGCTGCAATCCCTTTCTGAACAGTTTATGGCTTTTGAGCGTCGATCCGAGCGCACCGCATGGGAAATTGAGCGCCTGCGCGATGAGCGCCAAGTGGAGGCACCAGCGCCACTCGTGAGTGAAAGCAGCGGAAATTATCAGCATGCGATCCGGTTGGCTATGCGCGGTGAGGGAGCACAGAGTTTGATGGAAATTTGCTCAATCAGCCGGGGGGAGGCAGAGCTTTTGGTTAAATTGCACCAACGCTCGGCCACTCCGGCATAGTTAGTGCAATAACTTATTCAGTACGCGATGGTTTCATTTCGTATTCTCTCCTTAGATTGATGTTGGCCCGCACATTTATGTGCGGGCTTTTTTTTGGCTACTTTTCTGTTGCTTTTCCTGAGCGCGTCGCCTCGATCTCTCCTCTCGATTCTCCTGTGTGTTGGCTGCGGGTAGCGCCTTTTGGTCTTCGTGTGCGTGATGCTGTGCGCTCTGTTTACCCAACACGTGGTTGCCGGTGTGTGTTAGTGGTCTCTTACTGAAATCGTTGAGGTTTCAAGGTGGCTGGGCTGAGTTGTCGCTGATTGCTGTCTGAGGGTGTGCGGGTCGCGTTTAGATAAAGGTTGGAGGTCGACTTCGGTGTGGATCAAGTGTCGCGTCCAATGGTTGTCTAGCGAATGCAATGAATTGGGACTGAGCACTATGTGGGATCTGCGTAGGTGGCTTGAGTGCTGGGTTTCAATCTGCCTTTTAGCCGCGTGCAGGCAACGAAATTTTGGCGCTTCAGAAGGTTTGTGCGTCAAAAAAAGCTTCAACTATGCTTGTGATAAGCGGTAAGTGTCACAACATTGACTCAATACTTAAAGCAAAACCTTAATAAAAGTACTTAATTCATTGAAAATAATAAATATTATTTGGCAGGAAGATTGCTTGTGTAAACATCAAACCCGCCGCATGGTGGGCTATGATAAGAGCCCTGTTAAATAAGGAATTGGTTGTGGTTGCCAGCCCTGTACTAGTTAAGTCCGATCGTTGGATTATTCGTAAACTGAAATTGACTGAAAAGCTCTCTCGCTCTTTGGATGCGCGGGAAATTGTGCATTGGTTTTATGAAGAGTTGCGCCGTGATATCCCCATTAGCAGTATCTGCTACCAGCGTGAGGCGATCGACCTCGTGGTTCGTCTCGGCCAACAGGGGGAGTCTCGATTGGATTTCACGCTGCAGCATCTCGGGCAGTCTTTGGGGGAGGTGACGCTCAGTCGTGCAAGGCCTTTCACTCCGCGTGAGATCGAGCATGTGCGCGAGCTGATCAAGTCGATGTATTATCCGCTGCGCAACGCTGGCATGTATCAATTGGCGCTGCGTTCGGCCTACCAAGATCCGCTGACACAAGTGATGAACCGGGCTAGCATGGAGCAGGCGCTGCCAAGAGAAATTGGTCTGGCACAACGGCACGGTGCTCCACTGGCGCTATTGGTTATCGATGTGGATTATTTCAAGGCGATCAATGATACCCACGGTCACTTGGTCGGTGACCAGGTGCTTTGTAAGGTGGCACAGATCATCCAAGATTGTCTGCGCAGCACAGATTTGGTCTATCG
Source organism: Granulosicoccaceae bacterium (assembly GCA_049607125.1). Classification (GTDB taxonomy): domain Bacteria; phylum Pseudomonadota; class Gammaproteobacteria; order CALCKW01; family CALCKW01; genus CALCKW01. The sequence goes on from JBMYWE010000006.1 coordinate 13,945, forward strand.
CTACGGCGGGGACGAATTTGTGGTGTGTTTGCCATCGACACCGCTTGAGAGTGCGGTAGAAGTTGCTGATCGCATTCGCCTGACGGCGTGCTCGGCAGATATGGGGGTGGACATCAAGATGGGCCTAACCATCGGTGCCACCAATATTGGCCCGAGCTGCACGCTTAAATCCGCCTTTGAACGTGCTGATAATGCGTTGTTTGAGGCCAAGCGTCGCGGGCGAAACTGTGTACAAAGCATCGCACTCGAGGCGGCCGCAACAGAAATTTAAAAACAGCTGTTGACAGCCGATTAAGTCATCAGTAATATGGCGTTCTTCTTCAGCGGCACTTGCTCTGAAGGGCCTCGTCCCTATCGTCTAGAGGCCTAGGACACCGCCCTTTCACGGCGGCGACCGGGGTTCGAATCCCCGTAGGGACGCCATTCCATCCTCGGAATGCGGCAATCTCGGCACAGCCTCTATGTGTCGCTAATCAAATCAAATAAAAACTTTTATCTTCAGATCTCTCGTTGTCTGTTTGTGTGCGTGTTGCATGCATAACTCCGCGTGGGCGGAGTTTGATGGCTATTTTGGCATGAGATTTAGCTTCTGTTGCCCCAAGGATTTTCTTTGGCTGGTTTGGCGGGCGGGTTGGTCTTTTTATCTTGCCACGGAGACTGCTTTTTGGTTGCGGCTTTGCGTGCTGGATTGTCTGCCTTTTTTATTTCGGAAGCCTGGCCGGGGGCTTCGTCAGATTCTTCTTTGGCGCTGGTCTTGGGAGGGTGGCGAGGCCCGACCAGCAGGGTGTAGGCAGCCATAAAAGCTTGCTCTTGGTATGCCTTTAGGCCGGTATCGCGAAAGTCTACGGGCAGCGGCTCGTGTTTTTGAGTCTCTTTGATGACAGCCGCACTGATCAGGCTGGCGCGGTGCGTCTCAAGTAGTTGTAGTGCAGCTTCAAGTTTGAAGCCTGAGGCTGCTCCTGCGAACTTACCCTTTTGAGGTCTGCCCTTGATCGCAATTTTGTCGACTTTGTAGTCTTCCATCAGCTTGCTGACGGTTTTTTGGAATATTCGCAGTTGTTTGGGGTCGTCGGGGTTGGCGATGTTGATGCGGCGCTGACGAACTTCAGGGGACTCAAACAGCCCTCTGTCCAGAGATAAAATACAGACAATGATTTCGTTGGCTTTGATGTCAATTCCACAGACGCGCATAAACTTTATTCAGGCTAAATATTGAGTGGCTCCAGTATAGGGTGGGGCAGGTAGCAAGTCGAATGTGCGCATGCGAGATTGGCGAATAAAGGGCAAAATATTGCGCCTCGCGGTAAACTGTCCCTCCTATTAAAACGAGCGCTAGTATTGAATAATACAAGCTTGTACTGTCCATGATGGCTGTTTACGCTTAGAGTTGCGACCTTTCCATGACAACGAATCGATTTGAAGCGGCTCTGGATGTGGATCTAGGTGATCCGTATCTACCCAATGTTTTACAACGTTCACGGGGGAGCTTGCCTTCGAGCTATGCGGTGTCTGATCTGGCGGTGGAGTGCTTTGCGAGGGCAGGGGCTTGGTTGGCGCGATATCGTGACGGTAAGGCGGCGAGTGGTACAGCAGTAGCGGTGGATCGAGTGCTCGCCTCTCGCTGGTTTGGCTGGAGTCTGCGGCCCGTTGGCTGGCAGCTCCCTGCTTCCTGGGACCCCATCGCCGGCGACTACCGCTGCGCCGACAGCTGGATTCGGCTACACACCAATGCTCCTGTTCATCGCCGCGCGGCTTTGCAGGCTCTTGGGCTCGTTGAAAATGCCGACAAGATAGCGGTGGAGGCTGCGGTGAAAGGCTGGGCTGGCCAAGCACTTGAGGTAGCTGTCGTGGCGGGTGGAGGTTGCGCGGCGCAGCTGTTGAAACCCGAGCAATGGCAGGTGCATCCGCAGGGAGCGGCGGTACGTGCGCAACCCTTGGTGCTGCACAGTCAGTACGCGGTGGAGGCGCCTGCTCGTGTAGTACCGGTCAACCCTTCACGGCCCCTTGCGGGGATCAGGGTGCTGGATTTAACGCGCGTGTTGGCTGGACCAGTAGCGGGTCGGTTTTTAGCGGGCTACGGGGCGCAAGTGCTGCGTATTGATCCGCCGGAGTGGGATGAGCCGGGGGTGGTGCCCGAAGTGACTTTGGGCAAACGGTGCGCAGGTCTCGATTTGCGGGTAGCGGCCGATCGTCAAGTCTTCGCTGAACTATTGCAACAATGTGATGTGTTGTTGCATGGGTATCGCCCTGGTGCTTTAGCGACCTTGGGTTTTGGCGAGCGCTGGCGGCGTGAGTGCAACCCGCGATTGGTGGATGTCTCGCTGAGCGCGTACGGGTGGAGTGGTCCCTGGGCACGGCGTCGCGGATTTGATAGCTTGGTACAGATGAGCACTGGTATCGCTTGGCCTAGCGAGATTGATGGCCGACCTGAGCCGCTGCCTGTTCAGGCCTTGGATCATGGCACCGGCTACTTGATGGCGGCCTCTGTGTTGCGAGGCTTGACGCTTCTGCGAGAGCAAAATATCGCCAGTAGTTCGCGCTTGTCGTTGGCGGGTACAGCCGGGCTATTGGTGTCGTCGCAAGACGCGCTGGACGGTGCGCCAATGCCTGCCGAGAATGCCTCTGAAATCGCCCCAACAGAAGAGCATACAGAATGGGGATTGGCGCATCGTTTGCGGTTTCCGTTGCAGGTAGGTGGTTGTGAGGTGTACTGGAGCATACCTGCTGGTTCGCTGCGCCGGGATCGGCCGAATTGGGTCTAGGTGCTGGACGAGAGCGTCAGTGTACCTGTCACGGTCAAGCGCCTTAGTCCTTAAGTGTGGGTGGTGCATAGGTGGTGTTGTATTTTTGGTCCTTGGCATTTGTATTAATGCAAGGTGTGGTCGACGGGGGTGATGGTCTGTCGTTAAAGTGCAACACGCGGAAATTTAAGTGATTATTTTTTGAAAGAACAGTTATTTTTGGACTAGATTATTAGTTGTCACAGGTGAATAAGGCCTGTGTCACTCGCTCTGTCTGAGGAGGTGTCTGTGAGTACTTTCAAAATTAGTTTGTCAGTGCCTGTATTGTCTTTGCTGCCTGTGGTCGGTTGGAGCGCCGATTTCAATGGTCTGATGGCTGGGCACTGGGATAGCGTCGCGCTGATCGCACTGGGTGTCGGGATTGTCTGGTACGAAATCAATGTTGCCAGTCGTAGGCAGGCTAAACATCGGAGAGAAAACGCCTGGGGTGCCTTACGCACATGGCGCAAACCGGAGCGTGCTCGCTCTGGGTGGATGCCCGTGCTCGCCAAGCTTGTCACGCGACGCTCTCGCCGCTAGCTCGTCGCTCTATTTTGTAAATCAGCCCAGCTCTTGGGCAAAATTCCTCGGGCACCTGACAGCCGCTCTAGGCAGTGACGGCCTTGGCGGAACATTGGTAGCGATCTATTCACTATGAATATTAGAGCACAATTCCCGCCAGAAAAAATTGATTCCGCCTTTGTGTGGAATGGGGCGGATTGGCAAAGAGCCCCATCGATTTGGCTGCATTCGCTAGATGCACGTGAGGTTGAGGAGTTGACTGCGGGTGCCAAGCGCTTTCTCGATCGTGGTGGCTTGCTTGCCGATCTCACGCGCGACGATATACCGCTGTCCTCACTGCAAAACCGTATTGAGGCACTTAAACAGTGTTTGCTCAAGGGCCCTGGCGCACGTGTACTGCGTGGGCTAGATAGGGAAGCTTTAAGTCCAGCTGAGGCCGCTGTAGCGTTTTATGCATTGGGCATGCATTTGGGAAGCCCTCGCTCGCAGAACGCGGCAGGAGACTTACTCGGTCATGTGCGAGATGTGGGAGCGCGAGCAAGTAATACACAGACTCGTATCTATCAGACATCTGAACGCCAGACTTTTCATACGGACAGCGCGGATGTTGTCGGGCTATTTTGCCTGCAAGAGGCTAAGGCCGGCGGCGACTCGCTTCTGGTGAGCACGGTGACAATCTATAATCACATGATGCGTCGACGCCCAGACTTAGCACGGTTACTCTTTGATCCCATTGCGACCGATCGACGTGGTGAAGTGCCAGAGGGTGAAAAGCCCTACTTTGAAATACCAGTATTTAATTGGTTTGCGGGTGAGCTGACCGGCGTCTACCAACGGCAATACATCGACAGTGCACAGCGATTTGAGGGCGCGATGCGGCTGACAGAACAACATATCGCAGCCTTGGATTTGTTCGATGAGCTGGCGAATGACCCAGAGTTGCATTTTTGTATGAGGTTGCAGCCGGGTGATATGCAGTTTGTATATAATCACGCGCTTTTACATGATCGCACCGGCTTTGTCGATTTTGAGCAGCCAGAGAAAAAGCGCCACTTATATCGTCTTTGGCTTGCAATGGACGATGATAGGGAGCTGCCGCCCTGTTTTGCCCAGCGTTTTGGTCAGACTACTGTAGGAGACCGAGGTGGCATTCTTGTTAAGTAGTGTGCTGTTGCACTGAGCGTCACGCGTGCTGAGTTGGTCCGCGCTTGTTGATCACTTTTCTCCAGAAACAACGGCCGAGCGCTTAGCTGTCCAGCTCAGGTGAACGTGAGATCAGTTCTTTCATGATTTCGGAGGTGCCGCCGTAGATGCGCTGCACTCGCGCGTCGGCAAAGAAGCGCGCCGCCGGGTACTCCCACATATAACCGTAGCCGCCGTGCAGCTGAACACAGGTGTCGACGATGCGGCCTTGCATTTCCGAGAGCCAAAGTTTGCACATTGAAGCCTGCTCGGTGCTCAGTTCACCCTTGGCGTGGGCGGCTACACAGCGGTCAACAAAGGCCTCGCCTACCTCAATTTCTGTGCGCATCTCGGCCAATTTGTAACGACTGTTCTGGAAAGCCGCAATACTCTGACCGAAGGCTTGGCGCTCGCTGATGTAGTCCAATGTGTGCTTGTAGGCGCCTTTGGCAGCGCCTAGCGCCATGACGCCAATCAACAGGCGCTCGAAAGGCAGTTCAGCCATCAGCAGGTTGAGGCCGCGGTTTTCCTCGCCGATCAGGTCGTCAACGGGTGCCCGGGCATTTTCAAAGAAAATTTCGGCGGTGTCCTGAGATTTTTGCCCAACTTTGTGCAAGTTGCGTCCACGTTTGAAGCCGGGCTGGTCGGTTTTGACCATAATCACGCTTAGCCCGCCTCGCTCGGCTGTGGGGTCGGTGCGGCAGACGACTGCTATGGCGTCCGCCATGATGCCGTTGGTGATAAATATCTTGGAGCCATTGATCACCCATTCGTCTCCATCGCGCTCGGCGCGACAGCGTACGCCGCGCAGATCGGAGCCAGCTGCGGGTTCTGTCATTGCCACCGCGAAAAGTGCCTCACCGGATGCCGCTGCTGGTAACCAACGCTGTTTAAGGCTTTCGCTGCCCTTATTGAGAATGTAGTAGGAGACAATATCGTGTACGCCTACTCCTCCGATTCCAGCCACGCCGCATCGACCCATCTCTTCGTAGATGACCGCAGAGGCGCGCATGTCTGCCCCAGGGCCACCGTATTGGTCGTCGACCATCGAAGCCATGGCACCCAATTCGCCGAGCTTGTTCCAGATGTCTCGATCGGCATGACCTTGCTCTTCCCAAGCGTCCCATTTCGGCACGACTTCTTGCTCTAGGAAGCGGCGCATGCCCTCGCGCAGCTGTTCATGCTCAGGATCATAGATCGGGCGCTTTTGGTTGCTCATTGGGTTTAACGTCCTTGCGTGAGGCTGAATTAAAGTTCTATTCCAGCATTATATAATGCTAGCGGCTTACGTCACGACAATTCGGGATAATGCGTGCAATGCTGCGCTCTCGCCAGCGAATTTGCTAAGATTCCAGCTCATCTTTAACGGGAGTATGGGGTGGCACTTAAAGCGTGGTGGCAGAAGTTTCAGGGCAGTTCGACTGAACCCGAGAATCATGAGCGCAAAATTCAGTTGGCGACGGCGGCCTTGCTGATTGAGATCACCCGGGCGGATGCGACGGTTGACGCTATCGAGCAGCAGCGTGTAGAAGAGTTGCTTCGCTCGCGTACGGGCTTGCAAGATGAGGCTCTGACGCAGTTGATCCAAGAGGCTGACGTAGCGGTAGATGAGGCGGTGTCCTTGGTCGATTTTAGCCGAGTCTTGGTTGAATCTCTGAGCCCGGATGAGCGTGGTGAAGTGATCGACATGTTGTGGCAGGTGGCCTACGCCGATGGCCGTGTGGATCGCTACGAAGATTACTACGTGCGCAAGCTTGCCGAGCTGTTGTATGTGCCGCATTCCAGATTTATACAGGGTAAGTTACGGGCCTCGGGTGAATTCTAGCGGCTGTCTGGTTTTTTGGCTTGGTCTGTCCCTGTGCCCGTTGATCTAGGGTTTTGGGTATTCGCTTGCGCGGCAACGCTGGTAGCGGGCGTCTCCAAAGGAGGCTTTGGTGGGGGGCCTGCGATGCTGGCCACTCCCTTGTTTGCGCTGGGCAGTGACCCTGTCACCGCTGCCGCGGTGATGCTGCCAGTCTTGTGTTTTATGGATATGCTCGGTTTGCGCGCTTGGTGGCGCCAGGCCAATTGGGCCGATATCAAATTGCTGCTGCCTGCTGCCATGTTGGGCATCGTGATAGGAGGCTTGCTGTTTCGTTCGCTCAATCCTGCAGTTTTGCTGTGCTTGTTGGGTGGGCTGGCTCTGAGCTTTTCGCTGTGGCAAGTCAGTGGTGGTGCACGCGTGAGCAACCCCGGCCCCTGGATTGCGAGGCTCTGCGGAGGGGTGGGGGGATTGTCGAGCACCATTGCGCATGCTGGCGGGCCGCCGGTGGCAGTTTACTTGCTCAGTCGGGAGCTCACGGCGGCCGCTT